>NZ_JAKSYQ010000030.1:0-2859 GCF_022829665.1 Methylobacterium sp. E-041
TCCGCATCGTGCAACGACGGCACGTAGGCGCACCACTGGCAGATGCCCATATCTGCCGCCCGCCTGTCATTCCGCTGTGAGCAGTGCGGGCACACCCTGAGTAGCAGTTTGAAGCCGGTCAGGACCCCCTGACCGCGTCCCTGGAATGTAATCTCGCCTTCAGGCAGCACTCTTGGCCTGTCGTATGCTGACATGCGGTCTCCAAATAGAGGCGAATCTCTTACCATACAACCGGAGGTCGAAGCCGACCACCGAGCGCGAAAGGGGGTGCGGTATGCGTATTTTGCATCATTTGATTAGTCGATTGCGGCAGCGCTTGACGCAGCCCGGCCTAGCTCTTTGAAAATGTCGATCAGACTGTTGGGGTCGACGTTGTAGGCCCGAGAAGCCGATCGTACTCCGCCTCCGGCATTCCGTAGCAGGCGCCCGCTTGAGCAATCAGCTTTTCGCGGTCCCGGATGGTGATGGTCCCACGCTTCGTTGCGATGACCCCGGCCCGTTCCAGAACGGCCATCGCCTCGCTGACACCAGTGCGGTTCACGCCGAGCATCACGGACAAGAAGCGGTGGGTCGTCGGCAGGTCGTCCCCCTCGACCCGATCGTGGCACATCAGCAACCAGCGGGCGAGACGGGCTGCCAGCGTATAGCGCGCGTTGGCTAGTGCCGTGCCAGCCACCTGTACAGCGGAGGCTTGTGCGTAACGCAGCAGGCCCTCGCTGAAGGCGGCGCTCCGCTGCAGCATGGCAAAGAGGGCTTCAGCCGGCATAGCCCACGCGAGGCCGGCCATCTGAACCTGGCCGTCGTACGGCGCGCGATCCGATCCCAGGATGAGCGGGAGGCCGACCACGCCCTCGTAGCCGACCAGTCCGATCTCCGCCTGTTCGCCGTCCGAGGAGCGCGCTACGAGCGAGACGATGCCCTGCTCAACGAAATAGACATGCGTGAGCGGAGTAGCGGCCGGCATCGGCACGTCGCCGACCCTGAGTACGACTGGAGTGAGATGGTTCTGCACCCAGGCGAAATCGGCGGGCCTTAAGCCGACAAGCAGCCGATTGCGGTAGGTGGCCTGTAAGGGCTGTTTCAATGAACCCGTCCTGGAAAGGGCGGGAGCACGAGCCCTCAGCTACCTGCGCCCGAGCGCTCGGCAGGCAATCCATCCTTTCGTAAACAAAAGCAGGGACTTATGCAACCAAATCGTCAAATGATGGTTTGTTTGGTGGGGTTTCCGACATATGATGGGGGCCGACGTCACCATGCCGAGGCGTGATGCAGCAGGTACTCACCCGGAAGCTGGAAGGCTTCGAGGACCTATCGGATGACGATCGTCGGGCCCTGGATGGCCTGGCGCCGCGCATTCGGCAGGTCGGTGCACGGGTCGATCTGGTCCGAGAAGGTGACGAACCCGAGAACGTCCATCTGATCCTCGATGGCCTCGCCTGCCGCTACAAGGTGCTGCCGAGCGGCAAACGCCAGATCATGGCTCTCCTGGTTCCAGGAGACTTCTGCGATCTCAACGTGTTCATCCTCGACCAGATGGACCACAACATCGGCACGATCTCCCCGTGCCATGTCGTCGACATCCCGCGTCGGGCCATCGAGGAGATCACCGAGGCCCATCCGCAGGTTACGCGAGCCTTTTGGTGGTGTGCCCTCGTCGATGAGGCGGTGCTGCGCGAGTGGCTCGTCAACCTTGGTGGCCGTGCCCCGGAGCAGCGGATCGCCCACCTCGTCTGCGAACTGCTGGTCCGGCTCGATGCGGTCGGGAAGGTCACGAACGACAGCTACCCCTTCCCGTTCACACAGACCGAGCTTGCCGACACGATGGGCTTGTCCGCCGTTCACGTGCACCGTACGCTTCGCGAGCTGCGTGATCTCGGGCTGATCACGCTCAAACGACGGGTTCTGACGATCCACGATGTCGAGCAGCTCAAATCGTTCTGCGGCTTCACGCCGAACTACCTCCACCTCAAGAACACGCGCTGGGGGGCACGCCGGAGCCAGCCATGGCTGAACCAGCTCCGGGAAAGTTAGGCATGGATGCGCGCGACAACGTCGAGACGTTGCTCGTGCTGCAGCCGATCATGGTCGACACGGGCAGCCCGGATCGGGAAGGGCGTCTAGTCCTGGCCAACGGCCTGCTGATTGCGGTGCTGGTGCGTCTCGATACCCCCGAGCACGAGGTGGGCCCGGGCTGGTTCGTGGAGGCGGCCTTCGGACGTCTCTTCGGAGTGTCAGCGCCGATCTTCGACACGCTGGAGGAAGCCACGCGATGGCTGCGCCAGCACCGAAAAGCGTGACTGAAGCAGGATTGGCGTTGCAAAGTTCGCACGATAGCAGGACAGGCGAAGTAGCACGGACGGTCTTCATCGAACACCATACCGTGATGGCTGAACTGTCGCGGGATCAATCGCGTACAGCGCCTGTTGTCAGACGCTCCAAGATTTTCCTGCCGCATCTCCATCGTCTGGAATTACAGTGATTAAAATTTTGCTCGCGGCTGCTGTTGCGGCCGTGCTCTCTACACCTGCCTTCGCCCAGTATCAGGACGTGCCCGCGAGTACGGGTGGGGTCGGGCCGCGCGGCGTGCTTGGTGTCGTGACCCGCGAGCCAAGTTCGACCGGCGAGGAGGGCGCTGCTACTTGTTCACCGACTGGACGTGCCGAGGATGGAATTTCGGACGACTCGGCGGTTTCCGGCAACGAGGGACAGCCTTCACGCCTAAGAGTCCGTCCGATAAGTCATGACGCTCGGCCGAGCCTTCGGACGAGGATCATGACGGCGGCGGCGTAGAGGAAGGCTTGGGCCGAGGCGAGGGTCGCCTCCGGGTCTTTCCAAAGGCGGCGGTTGCGGCTGATCCAG
>NZ_JAKSYQ010000032.1:0-1514 GCF_022829665.1 Methylobacterium sp. E-041
TCGCGACGAGGTCCGGATCAGCTGGAACGAACACGTTCGGCGCCCCCGTAAGCGCATAGAAGAGATAGGCGGGAACTGCGAGTTCGATCCTTTGGCGGTCGGTCAGGAGAAGCATCGGGGCACTTACCGAACCTACCAGCACGAGAAAAGGCCAGACTGGTTCAGAGACGTTACCGAAACCGTCTGAAATTGTCGGGAAAACAGTTGGATACCTGACACATCGTTCAGGTTACTATCGACCCTTCACCGACCTTCGGAAGGTCCGCTTGCAAACTCCCTAATTCAAACTCGGGGGCTGCATTCAGCTTCTGGGTGAGATGGAGTCACGCCTGGATGGGTCGTCGGCACTCTCGTGACGCGAAAGCCTCGCGTGCCCGCTTGATCTCGGCATGGTGCGTCTCAGCCCAGATCCACACACCACAGAATGCGGCACCGAGGCTCTCGCCGAGCGGCGTCAGCGCGTAGTCCACATGGGGTGGGATCACCGGGTGCACCGTCCGACGCACCAAGCCGTCCTGTTCCATCTGGCGAACTGTTTGGGTCAGCATCTTTTGGCTAATGCGGCCGACCGCCTTGCCGAGTTGGGTGAAACGCAGCGTGCCGCGCTCGTGCAGGGCTTCGAGGATCAACATGGTCCACTTGTCGGCCACCTTGCCGATGATGTCCTAGACCAACGCCTCGATGGCCGGATCGGTCTCGGTTGGGACCGGTTCCTTCCGACGCGCCTCGATCCGTGGATCGGCTTCTGCCCGACGCATGCGACACTCTCCGTTTGGTGCGTATAAATCTTTTCGGTGCCTACTTCGGTACGGAGAGCATGAGCCATAACCTCATGGGCGACAACAACGAAGGTCGCTCACATGAAGACGTCAGGAAACACCATCCTCATCACCGGCGGCGGCTCCGGCATCGGCCAAGCCCTCGCCCAACGCTTCCACGACCTTGGCAACATCGTCATCGTCGCCGGCAGGCGGACGGAGGCGCTGCAGCGGACGATTGCCGGACGTCCGAACATGCATGCCATGGCGTTCGATGCCGACAGCGCTGAGGGCGTGGCCGACTTCGCACGACGCATGACGGCCGAGCACCCGGCCCTCAACGTGGTCATCAACAACGCCGGGATCATGCGCTCCGAGGCGCTGGACCAGCCTCGCGACCTCTCCGACGCGGAGGCAACGGTCATCACCAACCTACTCGGCCCCATCCGGCTGACCGACGGCCTGATCGAGCATCTCGGCCGGCAGCCCGATGCTGCCCTGGTGAACGTCACCTCCGGCCTGGCCTTCGTGCCTCTCGTGTCGGCCCCGACCTACTCGGCGACCAAGGCCGCCTTGCACAGCTACACGGTCGCGCTGCGCGAGGCGCTCAAGGGCAAGGTCGAGGTCATCGAGCTAGGTCGTGAACTCATAACGTCTGGCACGGTTTGGCCGTGGCATCGTTGGTTCTCCGAATGGAGGACCGAGGATGGCGCGGTTTGACCTGACGGATGAAGAGTGGGCGGTGATCGAGCCGGT
>NZ_JAKSYQ010000035.1:0-956 GCF_022829665.1 Methylobacterium sp. E-041
TGTCTGCTCCACGGGCTTGGATACCGCTTCGATCGCGTTCTGCGATTGATACAGAACGGTCAGCGAGACCTGCAGCGCGTCGGCGATCCGCTGTAGGGGCGTGCTCTTGGCCATGAGGCTCACTGATCGAGGAAGCCGATCGGTGTCGTCCTCTTGCGGGCCGGCTTGCAGCGGTGGGCTGGGAGGCGGCGCTTTCGATCCCATGACTTATCCCTTTGCGAGCGGACGGAGCACATGTGTCACGGTATCCATAATGCAATTTGCGCGTTGTACCAGCATTGCAAACACGTCACAGTTGCTATCAAATGATAAGATTTGACTTGAACTTGTATCCTTACGGCTGTACATGAAACCGCCTTCGGGCTCAAAGGCGGATTTTGAGTGCCAAAGAATAAGACCCTCAGTGTTCGGACCAGTCCGGAAGCCTTTCAGACGGCTCTGGACGCCATGGATGTGATCGGGCGATGGGAGTGGGACGCCACGACCGACTTGACTCGCGTCGATGCCTTCGTGGCGCTGGTCTTCAACGTCGATCCTGATGACGCCAAGGCCGGTCTACCGCTCTCGTGCTTCATCGATAGCATCCACGCCGACGATCGGGAACGGGTCCGTGCTTTGATCAATCGTAGCACCCGTGATGGGAGCCCCTTTCTCACCGAGTACCGCGTGATCTCGGTGGATGGTCGGACCCGTTGGGTTTTGGATCGCGGTAGCTTCACTACGGATCATGTTGGGCGCCGGTGGAACGGGGCTGGCATTCTCGTCGATATAACGCAGATGCGCATGACGGAGGATGCCAGCAGAGGTTCCGGGGTCGAGAATGAGGACAGCGCGCTGGATCGCGCAGCCGAACACGCCATCGCTGCGCAACAGGCGATCGTCGAGATGCAGGACCCACGGCTGAAGAGCTGTGCGGATGCGTTGCTGTTGGAGCTGGGGCGACGGCTGGCTCAGAA
>NZ_JAKSYQ010000040.1:0-54957 GCF_022829665.1 Methylobacterium sp. E-041
CAGGATGTCGACCTTGATGTCGAGGTGCAGCTCGCCCATCCCGCGCAGGATGGTCTGGCCCGACTCCTGATCGGTGGAGACGCGGAAGGACGGATCCTCGGCCGCGAGCTTGGCGAGCGCGATGCCGAGCTTCTCCTGATCGGCCTTCGACTTCGGCTCGACCGCGATCTCGATGATTGGCCCCTGATCGTTCGGCATCGCAAGCGCCCTCGAAGAGCTGAAATCGCCACCCGACGATCCTCTATGAAGGGAATCCCTATCGGACTCAATGCGCGCTATGCCTATAGTCCTAAGATGGTCATCACTGCCAGCGAGTTTTTTCGAAGGATGCGTTTCTCGGTCGAGCACGTCGAATAGTATGCGTCGACGGAATGACGAGTCTACCAGTGCGCGATCAGGACATTATTCCAGCGCGCCCATCGCTGCGTCGCTCGGTAAGGAATACTGATGAACCATCCCGACGTGGCGGAAGCGGCCCTCGCCTTCCTGCGCGACGGCCGCTTCCCGGATTGGTTGCGCGACATGCCGGGCGGAGCCGTCCGCCCGGCACGATAGGGCCTCAGCCCGCCATCGCCGCCTTGAGGTTCTCGTCGACCTTGTCGAGGAAGCCGGTGGTGGAGAGCCACTTCTGCTCGGGCCCGACCAGGAGGGCGAGATCCTTGGTCATGAAGCCCGCCTCGACGGTGTCGACGCAGACGGTCTCGATCGTCGTCGCGAACTTGGCGAGCTCGGCGTTGCCGTCGAGCTTGGCCCGGTGGGCGAGGCCGCGGGTCCAGGCGAAGATCGAGGCGATCGAGTTGGTCGAGGTCTCCTTGCCTTTCTGGTGCTCGCGGTAGTGGCGCGTCACCGTGCCGTGCGCGGCCTCGGCCTCGACGGTCTGGCCGTCCGGCGTCATCAGCACCGAGGTCATCAGGCCGAGCGAGCCGAAGCCCTGCGCCGCCGTGTCGGACTGCACGTCGCCGTCGTAGTTCTTGCAGGCCCAGACGTAGCCGCCGGACCACTTCAGGCACGAGGCGACCATGTCGTCGATCAGCCGGTGCTCGTAGGTGATGCCGAGCGCCTGGAACTTGCCCTTGAACTCGGCGTCGAACACTTCCTGGAACAGGTCCTTGAAGCGGCCGTCATAGGCCTTGAGGATGGTGTTCTTGGTCGACAGGTAGACCGGGTACTTGCGTGCGAGGCCGTAGTTCAGCGAGGCGCGGGCGAAGTCGCGGATCGAGTCGTCGAGGTTGTACATCGACATCGCGACGCCGGCGGCCGGGAACTTGAACACCTCCTTCTCGATCACGGTGCCGTCGTCGCCCTCGAACTTGATCGTCAGGCGGCCCTTGCCCGGCACCTTGAAGTCGGTGGCGCGGTACTGGTCGCCGTAGGCGTGGCGGCCGATGACGAAGGGCTGGGTCCAGCCCGGCACGAGGCGGGGCACGTTCTTGCAGATGATCGGCTCGCGGAAGATGACGCCGCCGAGGATGTTGCGGATCGTGCCGTTGGGCGAGCGCCACATCTCCTTGAGCTTGAACTCCTCGACGCGCTGCTCGTCGGGGGTGATGGTGGCGCACTTCACGCCGACGCCGTGGCGCTTGATCGCCTCGGCCGCGTCGACCGTCACCTTGTCGTTCGTGGCATCGCGATGCTCGACGCCGAGGTCGTAATAGTCGAGGTCCAGGTCGAGATAGGGGTGGATCAGCTTGTTCTTGATCTCGGACCAGATGATCCGGGTCATCTCGTCGCCGTCGAGCTCGACGACGGGCTTCGCCACCTTGATCTTGTCCATGAGCCGCTGCCTTCCGTGGTAATCCGGGCGGGCCCCATGCAAATGCCGTGCGGCCGCGGGGCGGGTCATAGCGCGGGCGTTTCCCGGGCGAAAGCCGGGGGCGCGGACAGGCCGCCGGGGCTGTCATGCAAGCTCGGCCGTGCGGCGCTTAGGGGTGGACATCCGGCCGTCCGGCTGGGATCAGCGCGCATCCATCACGCGTGAGGAGCAACCATGAGCGAGCGCATCATCCTGCGGGCCGGCGAGGCGCTGGTCGCCGGCGGGCCGCCGAACACCGCATCCGAGCCGGAGGTGATCATCGGCGAGCTCGACGGGCCGGTCGGCACCGCGCTGGCCACGCTGACCGGCGACCAGGTCGTCGGCCATTCCCGCGTCTTCGCGCTGCTGAACACCGACATCATGGTGCGGCCGGTGACGCTGTGCGTCTCCAAGGTCAGCGTCACGGAATCGAAGTACACCTCGATCCTGATGGGCACGGTGCAGTTCGCCATCGCCAACGGCGTGCTCGACGCGGTCCGCGCCGGCTACATCCCCAAGGAGAAGGCCAACGACCTCGGCATCATCTGCTCGGTCTGGCTCAGCCCCGGCGTGATCCAGGCCGAGACCGTCGACCACAAGGCGCTGTTCGACATCCAGCGCCGCGGCATGACGGAGGCGATCCGCAAGGCGATGACCAACGAGCCCTCGATCGACTGGCTGCTGGAGAACCAGGACAAGATCGTGCACAAGTATTATCAGATGGGCCTCGACGGGAAGATCTGATCCTTGCGGCCGAGACCCTCCGGTCCGGCCGGCGGCCCTTCCGCACGGCGGACGTCCATGCGAGAGCGCCGCGCATGAGCGCCCCCGTCGTCATCCTCGTCGAACCGCAGCTGGCCGAGAACATCGGCATGACCGCCCGCGCCATGGCGAATTTCGGGCTGTCGGAGCTGCGGCTCGTCGCACCGCGCAACGGCTGGCCGAAGAAGGGCGCGCGCGAGGCCGCCTCCGGCGCGACGCACGTGCTCGACGCCGCCAAGGTCTTCGCGACGCTTCCAGACGCCGTCGCCGACCTCACCATGCTGCTCGCGACCACCGCGCGGGAGCGCGGGCAGATGAAGCGCGTGCTGCTGCCCGACGCCGCCATGACGGAGGCGGCCGAGCGCGGCGCGAACGCCGAGAAGGTCGGGGTGATGTTCGGCCGCGAGCGCGTCGGGCTCCTGAACGACGAGGTCTCGCTGGCCGATGCCATCGTCACCTTTCCCGTCGCCGAGGCATTCCCGTCGCTCAACCTCGCCCAGGCCGTGCTGCTGGTCGGCTACGAGTGGCGGCGCGCGGCGGGCCTCGCCCGACCGCGCTTCACCGGCGAGATCCGGGCGCCGCAGGCGACCCGCGAGGCGCTGCTCTCCTTGTTCGACATCCTCGAGGCGACGCTCGCGCGCGCCGGATTCTACCCGCCGCAGAAGCGCGAGATCATCGCCCGCAACATGCGCGACCGGCTCCACCGCATGAGCCTGACCGACCAGGACGTGCGCACCTTCCGCGGTGCGCTCAAGGCGCTCGAACGCGGGGCGCACCGCCGACCGGACGACGCGTCCTAGAGGATTTTTGGTGATCCCCGGATCACGAAAAACGCTCTATCTTGTCGAGAGATCGCATTGTCTTCACGCGAGCCGGGATCCACCTCGCTTGAAGATGCTCTAGCCGCGATCGGCCGGCTTGCGGGCCGAGGCGGCGGCCGCGGCGCGGGTCGACTGGGCGGCGAGGCTGCGCAGCGAGGCGAGGTTGGCGGCGACCTCCGCGGGCGGCAGGTCGCGCCGCAGGATCGCCTCGGCCTCGTCGAACCGGCCCTTCAGGCCGAGCACCAGGGCGAGGTTGCCGCGCACTCGCGCGTCTGCGCCGGGCCGCGAGACCGCGACGCGCATCGTCTCCTCGGCGCGGTCGAGCTGGCGCGCCAACGCGTAGGACAAACCGAGATTGGACAGGACGGAGGGCTCGTCGGGGCGGATCTTGAGGGCCGCTTCGTAGAAGCTCTGCGCGCGGGCGTGGTCGCCGAGCTGGTCGGAGACGGAGCCCTGCGCCGACAGGATGCGCCAGTCGGGCTGCGCCGGGGAATGGGCGTTCTGCAGCACGTCCTGCGCCTCCTGCAGCCGCCCGACCTCGACCAGGGACTTGCCGTAGGCGCCGAGCACCGCCGTGTTGCGCGGGTTCCGCAGGGCGGCCTGCTGCAGCACCGCGCTCGCCTGGGCACGCTGGTCGGTGGCCCGCAGCGCCTGCGCGTAGCGCATCGCGATGCCGAGATCGTTCGGGTTGGCGGCGTAGGATTCGGCGAGCGACTCGACCTGCCCGGCCGCGATGCGCGGGGCGTCGATCGAGCCGGTGGTCTCGGGCGAGCGCGACTGGCACCCGGCGGCCACGAGGGTGACCAGGCAGGCGGCGACCAGGCGGGGGGCCGAACCCCGGGCGAACGGGGCCGTATTCGGCCGGAGGGCCGCGATCATGGAATGCTCCGTCGAGGTCCGGCAGGAGGTTCTTCCCGTGCCGGACGGGACGGTGATAGAGCGTTAACCCTAACCCGGGGTTAAGCGCCCGGCCCGGCCAGGACCGCATGACAGACACCGCACCGTCCCTTCCGCCCCTGTTGCCGGCCGGAACCTCCGGCATCCCGATCTCCCTGGTCGCGAAGGACGGGTGGCCGAGGATCGAAGCCGGCCTCGACGCCGCGCAGCGGACCTATGCGGGGGCGATCGGCTTCGCGGCCAAGCCCGGGCAGGTGGCGTTGCTGCCCGCCGCCGACGGGACGCTCGCCCGCGTGCTGTTCGGCCTCGGCGAGACCGACGCGGCCGGCCACGATCGGCTTCTCGCCGGCAAGCTCCCCGGCCTGCTGCCGCCCGGCACCTACGCCTTCGCGGATGCCGAGGCGCCGGCCGAGGCGGCGCTCGCCTGGCTGCTCGGATCCTATCGCTTCTCGCGCTACCGCCCCGCCGGGCCGGAGCGCCCCCGCCTCGTCGCGCCGGAGGGAATCGACGCCGCCGACACCGATCGCATCGCCGCCGCGGTCGCGCTCGGGCGCGACCTTGTCAACACGCCGGCCAACGACCTCGGCCCGGCCGAGATCGAGGCGGCGGCGCGTGCGCTGGCCGAGCGGCACGGGGCGACGATCACGGTCATCGCCGGCGCCGAGATCGAGCGCGATTTCCCGCTGGTCCACGCGGTCGGCGCCGCCTCGACCCGCCCGCCCCGGCTGATCGACCTCACCTGGGGGCCGGCCGACGCGCCGCGGGTGACGCTGGTCGGCAAGGGCGTCGCCTTCGACACCGGCGGCCTCGACATCAAGCCGTCGGCCGGCATGCTGCTGATGAAGAAGGATATGGGCGGCGCAGCCGCAGCCCTCGCCGCCGCCGACATGGCGATGGGCGCCGGCCTGCGCCTGCGGCTGCGCCTGCTCATCCCGGCTGTGGAGAACGCGATCTCCGGCGAGGCCTTCCGCCCCGGCGACGTGATCCGCAGCCGCGCCGGGCTCACCGTCGAGATCGGCAACACCGATGCCGAGGGCCGGCTGATCCTCGCCGACGCGCTGGCGCTCGCCGATGCCGACGCGCCCGAGATGCTGATCGACTTCGCGACGCTCACCGGCGCCGCCCGCGTGGCGCTCGGCCCCGACCTGCCGGCGTTCTTCACCGAGGACGACGCGTTCGCCGCCGCGTTCGAGGCGGCGGGCCGCGCCGCGGCCGATCCGGTCTGGCGCCTGCCGCTGCACGCGCCCTATGCGAGCCTGCTCGCCTCGAAGGTGGCCGACCTCAACAACGTCTCCGGCGGCCCCTTCGCCGGGGCGATCACCGCCGCGCTGTTCCTGCGCCGCTTCGCCCCGAGCACCAAGCGCCACGTCCACCTCGACCTCTACGGCTGGAACCCCTCGGCCAAGCCCGGCCGGCCGGAGGGCGGCGAGGTGCAGACCGCGCGCCTGGTCTACGCGCTGCTCAAGGAGCGCTACCCGGCGGCGTGACACGCGGGATCTCCGTGGGGGAAGTTGGCCCACATCGTCGTCGACTCGCCTGCCGGGCTCGTCGCGGGCCGGAGCCGGGCCGCTAGGCCGCGGCGGCCAGCGCCTCCGGGCCGGCGGCCTCGATGCGGTTCCGACCGAGGACTTTTGCCCGGTACAGCGCGCCGTCGGCGCTCGCGAGCCTCTCGGCGAGATCGCGGCCCTCCGGGGCCGCGAGCCCGCCGCTGACGGTGGCGTGGATCGCGAGGCCGTCCGCCCCCGTCGCCGCCGCAGCGAACCGGCGCGCGATCGCCGCGCCGCGGCCGAGCGCCGGCTGCCGGTCGCAGCCGGGCAGGAGCGCGGCGAACGCCTCGCCGCCGAGACGGACGAGGAGCGCATCGGACCCCGTCCCCTCGCGTACGGTCTCGGCGAACAGCGTCAAGTCTCGTCGCCGACCGGATGGCCGTAGCGGTCGACGGTCCGCTCGCGAAGCTGGACGACGCCCGCGATGCAGGCTTGCCGCATGCCCGACATCCTCACGCCGCGTGGTCACGAGGCTGCACGCGCTTGCGCGGCGAGATATACAACAGCGCGCGTGTCGGCGACGGTCGCCGCGACCGCGATGATCGAGCAATGGCGGCGCTCTCATCTTCCCGCGTCGACAGCCGTGATCCGGAGACGCTTGCGCGTCCACGTCTCACCCCGCCAGCGGCAGCCCCGTCTCGATCAGCCGTGCCCAGAGCGAGGCGCCGAGCGGGGCGGCGGCGTCGCAGAAATCGTAGTGCGGGTGGTGGAGCGCGGCGCTGTCGCCGTTGCCGAGGAACAGGTAGGCGCCGGGGCGCCGGCCGAGCATGTAGGAGAAGTCCTCGGCCGCCATCATCGGCGCGACGGCGCGGTCGACCCGCGCTTCGCCGACGAGGCCGGCGGCGACGTCGGCCATGAAGGCGGCTTCCGCCGGGTGGTTCTCGGTCACGGGGTAGCTCGATCCGAAGTCGACGCTGCCGACCGCGCCGAACCCGGCCGAGACCTGCTCGACGATCGCCACGATCCGCGCCTTCGTCGCCGTGCGCACCGCGGTCGAGAGCGCGCGCATGGTGCCGCGCATCGTCACCGTCTGCGGCAGCACGTTGAAGGCTTCGCCGGCTTCGAGCGCGCAGACCGAGACCACGGCCGATTGCAGCGGGTCGATGGTGCGCGACACGATCGATTGCAGGGCGATCACCACGTGGCTCGCCACCACGACGCTGTCGATCGCGTTGTGCGGCAGGGCGGCGTGGCCGCCGCGTCCCTCGATCGTCAGGGTGAAGCGGTCGGTCGAGGCCATGATCGGGCCGGGACGGATCGCGAAGGATCCGAGCGCCAGGCCGGGGATGTTGTGCATCCCGTAGACCGCATCGATGCCGAAGCGCTCCATCAGCCCGTCCTCGATCATCGCCTCGCCGCCGCCGCCGCCCTCCTCCGCGGGCTGGAAGATCAGCACCGCCGTCCCGTCGAAGTTGCGGGTGGCCGCGAGGTACTTCGCGGCGCCGAGCAGCATCGCGGTGTGCCCGTCGTGCCCGCAGGCGTGCATCTTGCCCGGCACGGTCGAGCGGTAGGCGAGGTCGCGCACCTCCTGGATCGGCAGGGCGTCCATGTCGGCGCGCAGACCCAGGGTGCGGGCGGCGGCTTGGCCCGCGCCGTGTCCGGCCCCGTTTCCCCTGCCCCGGATCACGCCGACGACGCCGGTCCGGCCGATGCCGGTCTCGACCGCGTCGCAGCCGAAGGCCGCGAGCTTGTCGGCGACGAAGCCGGCGGTGCGCGTGACGTCGTAGAGCAGCTCGGGATGGGCGTGCAGGTCGTGCCGCCAAGCGGCCATCTCGTCGGCGAAGCGCCGGATCTCCGGCAGGCCGCCCGTGAATCGGTCCTCGGCGGCCGCGCCGCGGACGTGGGCATCGCGGGCGATCGCAGGTTCGGCGGACGGGTGCGGCAACGGCATGGATCGGTAGGCCTTCGGCTCCGGTCGTCGCGGCCGGCAGGTCCCACCAGCAAACAGGGGGCCAACGCTCCGGTCAACGCGGGAGCGACGGCGTATCGCCTCAGCGGCGGCGCCCCGATCCGCCGTCGTTGTGGGCGAGCGTCTGCGCCGCGAGCGCCGCGTCCAGTTTCCGCATCGCCTCGAAGCGCGCGATGTCGGCCTCGACGTCGCGGATCGTCTCCTCGACGAGGTGATGCTGGATCGCGAGGCGGGGATCGTCGGGCGCCATGCCCTCGCGCTCGCGCAGGCGCAGCACCGCCTGCCGCACCACCCCGTAGACCGCCTCGCGCTCGGCCCGGTTCATGGTCGGCTTGATCGCCTGGGCGACGAGGTCGGAGAAGTCCGGCATGGGCGTGCGATCGGGTCCGCTCGAGGGGGGGCGGCCGGACCCGGATGCGGGCCGGCCCTATCGGGCGCTGCGCCCGCTCAGATCCGCTGGTCCCTGATTCCGCCGACGATCAGCGACACCGAGCTCCACAGCACGACGAAGCAGAAGAACAGCACCGCGAGCTGGCGCCAGCGCTTGGGATAGAGCGAATCCGTCGGGATCATCGGCGGCACGAAGGCCGTGAGGAAGATGTGCTGCTTGCCGGCGGAGACGCGCGCCCGGTCGAGCAGCGTGTTCGCCATCTCGTTGAGCTTCTCGGCGATGGTGCGCTCGACCATCAGGCCCTCGTATTCGAGCAGCGCGTTGGTCATGGTCGCGCCGCCGGCGGCGCCCCCGTCGGTGGTCAGCTGGTCCTGCAGCGTCTTCATCTGGCCGTCGATCGCCGCCACCGTCGCGGCGAGGACCTGGATCGAGCGGGACTTCTCGTCGAGGTTCGAGCCGCGCAGCACCTGGAGGTCGTTCTCCGCCTTCAGCTTCTCCTTGCGCAGGGTCATCATCGTCAGCAGGGTGCCCTCCGCCGACTTGATCGGATCGATGATGCCCCAGTGGTTGCGGTAGCGCTGGATGTCCAGCGTCGCCTTGCGCAGCCGCTCCTGCGCCGCCGCCGAATCGATCTCGGCCTGCTTGACCATGTCGGCCTGCGCGCGCCGCGAGATCTCGTTGATCAGCACCTCGGAGCGGGCGACCACGTCCTTGGCGATCGCCAGGGCGTCCTCCGGCGTGAAGGCGCGGACCGACAGCTGGATCACGCCCGAGATCGCGTCGATCCGCGCCTGGACGTGCTCCTGCCAGTACTTCGTCAGCTCCTCGATCGGCTGCGGCGTGCGATAGCGCGCCCAGAAGTCGGCTTCCTTGCGAGAGAACATCTGCGACACGCCGAGGCTCTTCTCGACGGCGTCGACCATCGCCTGGCTGTTGATGAAGTCCCGGACGATGTAGCTGTCCTGGCTGTTGTGCTTCTGAATCAGGCTGGTGTACTCGCCGAGCGACACGTTCTCCATCGGCTCGACGTTGCCGCGCACGGCGAACTGCGCCTCGGCGATGTACTGGTCCGAGGCGATCGCGAACAGGTAGAACCCGACGACCGCGGTCGGCAGCAGGACGAACAGGCTGAAGCGCTGGACCAGCCGGGCGACGTAGCTCTTCGGCTCCGCGTCGACCGGGCTGAGGCCCGGCAGGCGGGTCCAGGCGAGGCTCTCGCGGGTGCGCTGGACCAGCGAGCGCCGGGCCGGATCGCGGATCGGCTCGATCGTCTCGGCACCGCGCCGAAGCTCGGTCACAGACCGCTGCGCGACCTGCAGAAGGCCGCGGAGCCGATCGCCTTGCCTGACCTCGTCGACGCTCATCCGTTCCGGTATCCTGCGCTCTGCTCGTTCGACCGCGCCGTGACGGAGACGGCCGCGCCGTGCGACCTCGCCGGCTCGCTTTCGAGACGAGGCCCGCTCGCGATCGGAGCGGTGCCGCAATCCCGTTCTTTTCGGCCCTTTTTAAGGCGTCGGCGGTGCGCGGCCGGCGGCGGCCGGCACGATCCGCCGCGGTTGCGCGCCGCCCGTCCCCGTCCTACCCGATGTGCGATGAAAACGGATCCCGCCGACGTCGCACCTGCCCGACCCGTCCGAACGGCGAAGGCGAAGTTCTCCGAGGTGGTGGCGGTCTGCACGAAGTGCGCCAAGCGCCAGGGCTTGCCCAAGCGGGCGATCCGCGACCGGGTGAAGGCCGGCCTGAAGCAGGCCCGGCCCGGGGCGAAGCTTCGGATCGTCGAGACCGGATGCCTCGGCCCCTGCCCGAAGCGCCTCGTCGCCGTCGCCACCGGGGCCAGCGTCGCGGGCGGGCGGATCCTGCTGATCGACCCGGCGGCGCCCGCGGCCGAGATCGCCGCCCAGCTGCTGCCGTGCCGGAGACCGGCCGCGCCGTCGCACGATCCGGAGGCCGGAGACGATCGGGACGCGGCCGCGTGACGGCGCCGGGGGCCTCCCGCGCGGGCCGGACCGGGGTCGCGCGGGCGATCCTGCGCCGCCTGCCGCTGGCCGGCACCGTGCTCGGCCTCGGCCTCGCCGTCTGGCTCGTCGCCACCAACGACCTCGGAGCCGTCGCCGACGCGTTCGGCCGGATCGGGTTCCTGGGCCTGGCCGCCGTGGTGATGATGCGGGCGGCCATCGTGACGATCTGCGCGGTCGCCTGGCAGCGCATCCTCGACGGCCTGTCGCCGGCCGGCCTTCCCGCCTTCGCCACCCTGCGCTTCGTGCGCGAGGGCATCAACGTGCTGCTGCCGGTCGCCTCCGTCGGGGGCGACGTGGTCGGCGGCCGGCTGTTGACCTTCTGGGGCGTCGCCGGGCCGCTCGCCGCCGCCTCGATCCTCGCCGACATGCTGTTCCAGGTCGGGACGCAGGCGCTGTTCGCGCTGCTCGGCGCCGGCCTGCTGATGCAGGTGGAGGGCGAGCCGGCCGCCGAGCTCGCGCGCTGGGTGCTGCGGGCGCTCGCGGTCGCCGGCCTCGTGCTCGCCGCCTTCTTCGCCTTCCAGCGCACGGGTGCGGCGCGCTTCGTCGAGCGCAAGCTCGGCGCGCTCTCGCGGCGCTTCGTGCGCGAGGCCGAGCCGGCCCGCGGCGAGGGCGGCAGCGTGCAGGATGCGCTCGATGCGGTCTGGGGCCGCGGACGGCGCCTGCCGCTGCTGCAATCGGTCCTGCTGCACGCCCTCGCCTGGACGCTGGGCGCGGCCGAGATCGCCATCGTGCTCGCCTGCATCGGCGTCGAGGGCGTGACCGTGTCCGAGGTCCTGGTGATCGAGGCCCTGAGCCAGGCGATCAAGTCGGCGGCCTTCCCGATCCCGAGCGGGCTCGGCGTGCAGGAGGGCGGCTTCGTGATCGTCGGCGCGCTGTTCGGCATCGATCCCGGCACCGCCATCGCCCTGTCGCTCGCCAAGCGCGTCCCCGACGTGGTGCTCGGCCTGCCCTCCCTGATCGTGTGGCAGAACCTCGAATCGCGCCGCGGCACCGTGGGCTCGCCGACGCCATGAGCGCGCGCGGCCCGTCCGCGAGGCTCGACCCGTCCTCCAGGCTTGCACGGCCCGAGAACCCGCCCCAGGGTGCCGGCGCCATGAAGCCCGCCGACATCCATCCTCGTTTCCGGATCCCGCGCCGTCTCGGGCTCGCCGTCTTCGCGCTCGCGCTCGGCGCGGGTCCGGCCGCCGCGCAGAGCCTCACCGTGGATCTCGGGGCGGGCGGCGCCAGCGAGCGCGCGCTGCAGCTCGTCGCGCTCATCACCGTGCTGGCTTTGGCGCCCTCGGTCCTGGTGATGGCGACCGCGTTCACGCGGATCGTGGTGGTGCTGTCGATCCTGCGCTCGGCGCTCGGCACCCAGACCGCGCCGCCCACCACGGTGATCGTCAGCCTCGCGCTGTTCCTCACCGCCTTCGTGATGGCGCCGACCGGGCGCGAAGCCTACCGCGCCGGCATCGAGCCGCTGCTCGCCAACCAGATCACGCAGGGGCAGGCCTTCGAGCGGGCGTCGGCGCCGTTCAAGGCGTTCATGCTGAAGAACGTCCGCGAGAAGGACCTGAAGCTGTTCCTCGACATGGCCAAGGTGCCGGTGCCCTCCGGGCCCGAGGCGGTCGGCCTCGAGATCGTCACGCCGGCCTTCATGATCTCGGAGCTGCGCCGCGCCTTCGAGATCGGCTTCCTGCTGTTCATCCCGTTCCTGATCATCGACCTCGTGGTCGCCTCCGTGCTGATGGCGGTGGGCATGATGATGGTGCCGCCGGCGACCGTGGCGCTGCCGTTCAAGCTGATCTTCTTCGTGCTGGTCGACGGCTGGACGCTCGTCGCCGGATCGCTGGTGCAGAGCTACGGGGGAAGCTGACGCGGACGGCCTCGACACCGAACCACGTCCCGCCTGTGAACCGGGCTCCTGCGATGATCCGTGGATCACGGGAGGCTTTCGACTTCAGCCCGGCGGCGTCGCCTGCCCGTCCGCGCGCTTCTCGGGCTCGCCGCGGGCGGGGAGCGAGGCGTCCGGGTAGCGCTTGCGGTACTCGGCGAGGAAGGCCGCCAGGGTCTCGGCGTTCGTCGCCTTCTGGGCGATCTCGCGGAACCCCGGCTTCTTGGTCGCGTCGGCGCTGGTCAGCAGCGCGAAGGTGCGGGCATCGGCGCTGTCGGCCATCGCATCCGAGAACTTGGCCTTCAGCCGCTCGAGCCCGATCGGCTCGACCGCGAGGTCGTAGGCGATGCCGGCGCGGATCACGTCGGCGCGGGCCGCGTCGTCGAGCACCTTGCCGGAGCGCCACGCGTCACCGAGCAGGGCCTCGTGCGCCTCCCCGGCCTCGCGCCAGCGCCGCGCCGACCACAGGATGTCCGCCCGCAGCCGCGCCGCGTCCGGGCCGGCCTCGCCCTCGATCGTCTCGAGCGCGAGATCGGTCCGCGACAGGTCGGACAGCGCGCGCGCGCGCAGCAGCGACCGGGCGCGGCGCAGGTCGCGGGGAAGCTCGGGCAGGTAGGTTCCCTCGATCGCCTCCAGCGCCATCAGCGGCTTGCCGTCCATGAGACGGATCGAGGCGAGCTGCGTCGCGACGCTCGATCGGCTCGGTCCGGTGAGGCGGTTGTCGATCTGGTACTGGAGCAGGTTGGCGGCGGGATCGAGCAGGTCGAGGCCGACGAGCCGCTCGGCCAGCCGACGCACCACGGCGTCGCCCCGCCGCCCGATCGGCGCGAAGTCCTTGAAGTCGAAGTACAGCGCCACCGCGTCGATCCCGCTGAGCGAATCGCCCCGCGGCGAGAGGTACAGCTCGTCGAACAGCGCCATCGCCTCGTCGTGCAGCGCCCGGGTCTCGGGTGCATCGGAGCCGATGGCATCGGCGGCCCGCACGGCGGTGAAGGCGTCGCGATAGCGCCCGGCCGCCATGTAGAGCCGGGCGAGCCCGGCGGTGATCGCGTTCTCGATCTCGCCGCCGTGCCAGGTGATCGCCAGCCGCTCGAGCCGGTCCATCGCCTCGTCGGGAGTGATCTTGCCGGTCTCGCGCGCGAGCAGCGTGCCGCGCAGAGCCGCCGCCGCCGCCGCCGGTCGCTCGCCCGATTCGGCGAGGCGATCGTAGGCGTCGAGCGCGGCCTTGGTCCGATCGGTCGCCTCGTCGACGCGGGCCCGGACCAGGGCGACGCGGTCCCGCTCCAACGGTGTCGGCTCGGCGGTCGCGAGCCGCGCGACCCGCTGCAATGCGGTGTCGAGGTCACCGGTCTCGAGCGCGGATTCGGCCGCCAGCGTGCGGATCGTCGCCTGCAGGGCGAGCGGGTAGCGCTCGATCACCGGCAAGGTCCGCTGGAAGCCGGCCTCGGCGTCGTGCCAGCGTCCCGCCTGCCCGTCGGCGACCGCGCGCCACAGCACTGCCTCGGGATCGCGTTGCAGCGCCTCGGTCGCGAGCACCCGACGCGCCTCTGCATTTCGGCCGATCGCGGCGAGCGCCGCGGCGCGCAGGATCGCGGTGTCGCGGCCGCTCGCCACCAGGGGGTCGTCGGCCGAGGCCGCGTCGAGGGTGGTCAGGGCCTCGGGCGCGAGGCCGTTGGCGAGCTGGGTGCGCGCGAGGGTGAGCCGCAGCGGGCCGCGCGTTCCGGCGGACGCCGCGATCGAGGCGCCGAACTGTGCCCGGATCGTCTCGCGCACGTCGCCGAGGCGCGCCTGCTCCCAGGGCTCGCGCTGCATCGCGAGGTTCGAGGCCTCGGCGAGCGGCGCTTCGGGGGGCCGCGCCACGGACGAGACCGCGAGGCCGCCCTCGCGCCCGATGACCACGCCGTCGAGGTCGGGACGCACGGTGAGGTCGTCGGCCTGAGCCAGCACGGCGAGGCCGAAGCGGCTCGGCAGCAGCTCGAAATCGACGAAGCGCTGGCGCTTCGCGATGCCGGCGGGCTTCCAGCCGCGCGCGGTGACGACGGCGATGCGCTCGCCGTCGAGATCGAGCCATGCCGCGCTGGCGGGTTGCGGCAGGCCGACCGCGACGCGCCCGTGGCCGGCGGCGTCGGGCAGGCGCGCCGGCGCGAGGGTGTCGCTCGGGCCGAGGTCGTCCCCCGCGGTCAGCTCCCAGGCGCCGGCGGCGGACCCGGCACGCGCGGGCACGAGATCGAGCAAGGTCCCGGCCGGGACGGCGAAGCGCAACGCCGTCAGCGCACCCGTCCGCACCGGCTCGCCGAGGGCGCGTAGGCCGCCCGACCCGCCGGTCGGGAGGGCGACCGGCTCGCCGGTCTCGAAGACCAGGGTCGCGACCCCGCCGCGCTCGAACAATGCGACCGCCGGGCGCTTGGCGAACGGGAAGACGAGGCCGGACCCGGCCTGCCGCTCGGGCGGCTCGGGCGCCGGTGGCCGGTTCGGCGCCGCGGTGCCCGGTGGTCCGGCGGCCGCCGGAACATCGGCCGTGGCGGAGGCTTTGGCATCCCCGGTCCTGGGCGCGACCCGGCTCGGCGGCTCTCCCTTGCTCGCGGGTTCGGGCTTGGTCGCAGGTTCGGCCTTGGTCGCGGCTTCGGCCTTGGCAGCCTGCTCCGCCCTGGCAGCCGCCTCGGCCTTGGCGGCGGCGTCCTTCTTGGCGACGATGTCGAACACCACGGTGTCGTCGTCGCGGTCGGTCGAGACCGTGAAAGCATCGCCCGCCGCCACCACGAGCCCGGCCGAGGCATCGTCGGCCGACGCGGTCAGGCGGGCCATGTCCTGGCGCAGCCGGCCACGGGTCTCGGACAGGTCGAAGCTGTAGGCCCCCAGGATGCGTAGCCGCGTTGCGCCACCTTCCGGGGCGACGGTCGCCTCGGCGCCCTCGGGCAGCCGCACCGTCAGGCGGGTGAGCGTCGGCAGCTTCGCGACCTCGACGCCGAGCGGCCGGCGCACGGGTGCGGGGTTGCGCGATTTCAGGATCGCTTCCGCGGCACGCGCACGCCGGGCCAGGTCGGCGACGATCTCCGGGGGCAGCGGCGGCGGCAGGCTCGTCCAGCTCTCGGGCAGGAGGTCGACGAAGACCTTCTCGCCGGCGTCCTGCACGTTGACGCGCACGGTCCGCTGCAGGGCGAGCCGCAGGCCGCTGCCGTCGGGATCGCGCCGGACGGCAGTGAGGTAATCGGGCAGCTGCGAGACCAGCCGCTCCGGCCCGGCCTCGGTCCGCTCGCCGTAGCCGAGCACCAGCACGCCGTTCGAGAGCCGCGCCTTGATCGAGACCGCGCTGTCGAAGGTGAAGGCGATTCGCGCATAGCCCTGCGCATCGGTGCCGGCGACGGCGAGGAGCTTCGCCGCCTGGGCCGGCAGCCCGAGGCCGATCAGGACGGCGAGCGCGAGGCCCGCGCTGCGGGGCGTGCGGCGGACCCCTGGTCCCGTCTCAAGCCTCGCGCCCATCGATACGCCGCACCCGGGGCGGCGGGCGCCCCGGACGAGGGACGCAACGCTCCGACGCCGCTGAGGGCCGACACTGCCGGATTGCGGCTAACGTGCGCTTAATCGTGGTCGCCGCCGACGTCCCAACGGCATTCTCGATGGGAGGCCGCGCGACGCTCAGCGCCTGACGATCAGGTTCGGGACGATTCGGCTCGACGGGCCGAACGTCTCGATCGCGCGTTGGCAATTGGCCGGAACGTCCTTGCGATAGGTCTCGACATACGAGCGCGAGATCGCCGCCAGCTCGCCCTGCTCCAGGTCCTGCGGATCGATTCCGAGGCGCTCGACGGCCGATTTCAGCAGCGCGGGATCGCCCTGGATGTCCGGGCAGGAGGTGTTGGCGAAGCCGACCAGCCCGGCGAGCCGCGCGGCCATGACCCGCTTCTTGTCCATCGGCGGTGCGTCGGGCATCGAGTCCGGCGGCGCACCGGGCGGGCTCGACTCTTGCGACGCGAGCGGGCTGGCGAGGCAGGCGAGCAGGGCCGCCAGGATCATCGGGTCGCGCATGCTCGGCCTCTCCTCGTCGTCTCGCTCGCCGGTGTCGTGGCGCGGCGGGTTGATGTCCCGCGCGTCGCTTTGATCGCCGCGCGTCAGTTGCTCAGGGCGATCGCCCGGTCCCAGACCGGTGCGAACCCGCCGAGCGGCACGGCGATCGGCTGCGGATCGTTGGTCCCGGACTTCACCCCAATCACCTGAAGGGTCTTGGCCGTCCGCATCGCGTCGGTGGCGAGCGTCGGGAAGCTGATCGGCACCAGGCAGCCCTCGGATCCGCACGAGATGTAGGGCGCGCCCTTGCCGAGCACCACGTCGTCGAGCTTGAAGGTGATGCCCGGGTCGATCGCCAGGCCGAACGGCATCAGGATCAGCCCCTCGGACCGCCCGTCCTTGGGCGCCTGCAATTCGAAGGCGAACAGGCGCTTGCCGGTCTTGTTGTCCCCCTGCGACTGCATCAGCATGCACGACGTCGCCGGCTCGGCACGGCTGCAGCTCAGCGTCCAGTCGCCGTAATTCTCGGTGATGGAGAGTGCGCCGGCTGGCCAGACCGCCGCGGTCTTGGCAGGCGCAGCCTGCGCGGCAGGGGCGGCGGCCGGCGTCGCCTTCGGGGCCGGCTTCGGCGCGGGCGGGCGCGGCTTCGGCTTGACCTTCGGCGCGGCCTCGGGCGGAGCCTCCGACGCCTCTTCCTGTGCGGCGCACGGGACTGTGCCGATCGACAGCGCGATCAGGACGGAGGCGAGGATCGCGGGACGGCGGGATGCGCGGATCGGCGACATGCGAAGAACGGCCCCCTCGGCCGATGTGGCGTTGAGGAAGCCGCCTAGCGGTCAAGCCGAGGCTGCGCAATCCGGTGCCGGTGGATACGACCGGCGCCGCAACAGGATCAAGCGTGCGGCAGCGTCTCGGCGGCGCGGGCGCAACGCCGCTCGAAGGCGCTGCGGCCCTCGCGCCGGAGGACGCGCACGACCGTGAAGGCGAGGGTCAGGAAACCGGGATCGCGGTCCTGCGGCTCGTCGGCAGGTACCGGAACGCGGGCGGTGAGGACGGACAGCATGGCGGACTCCGTTCGATCGATGATCCGGCACGGATCGTGATCGATTTCGCAGTGCAGCATGCGAGCGTTGTGCGATGCACGCAACATGAGGTTCGGTGGGGCTCGCATGCAGTCATCGCATGCCGCAGCAACACTTCGTCAATGACTCTGCTCGCCGCGCGGGCGTTGCGCGGTTGACCCTCACGGCACGAGGCGGCACTAGGGCCGGACATACCCCGCGCCGCGATCGATCGCCGACCGGGATCGGCGCCCGGGCCGGGGGGCCGTCGCGGACGCCCGTTCGCGGACGAGCCCGGCCTGTCGCCCCATCGTCACATCGGCCGCCTAACCCGAGCCGCCCCTGCGCGCCGCGCACATCCGAAGGACCGCCCGAGCCATGACCGACACGCCGAACCAAGGGCCGAACAGAGGGCCGATCCACGGCCGCATCAGCGGACCCATCGTGATGATCGGGTTCGGATCGATCGGTCGCGGCACGCTTCCGCTCATCGAGCGCCATTTCGAATACGACCGTGCCCGCTTCACCGTGATCGATCCGGATGATTCGCACCGGTCTCTCGCCGACAAGCACGGCCTGCGCTTCGAGACGGTCGCGCTAACCCGCGAGAATTATCGCGACGTGCTCACGCCCCTTCTCGCCGAGGGCGGCGGCCAGGGCTTCTGCGTCAACCTCTCGGTCGACACCTCGTCGCGCGCGATCCTGGAGCTGTGCCGCGAGCTCGGCGCCCTCTACATCGACACCGTCGCCGAGCCGTGGCCGGGCTTCTACTTCGACAAGGAGAAGAGCCAGGGCGACCGCACCAACTACGCGCTGCGGCAGGACATCCTGGACGCGCGCACCGCCAGCCCCGGCGGCACCACCGCGGTCTCGTGCTGCGGCGCCAATCCCGGCATGGTCTCGTGGTTCGTCAAGCAGGCGGTGCTGAACATCGCGAAGGACACCGGCGTGACCACGCCCGAGCCGAAGTCCCGCGCCGAATGGGCCGCGCTGATGCGCGAGGTCGGCGTCAAGGGCGTCCACATCGCCGAGCGCGACACCCAGCGCGCCAAGCATCCGAAGCCGCAGGGCGTGTTCGTCAACACCTGGTCGGTCGAGGGCTTCGTCTCGGAGGGCAACCAGCCGGCCGAGCTCGGCTGGGGCACGCACGAGACCTGGATGCCCGAGAACGCCCGCGAGCAGGAGAAGGGCTCGCGCTGCGCGATCTACCTGCTGCAGCCCGGCGCCGACACCCGCGTGCGCTCGTGGACCCCGACTGCGCAGTCGCAGTTCGGCTTCCTCGTGACTCACAACGAGGCGATCTCGATCTCGGACTACTACACGGTTCTCGAGGGCGAGCGCGCGGCCTACCGCCCGACCTGCCACTACGCCTACCACCCGGCCAACGACGCCGTGCTGTCGCTCCACGAGATGTTCGGCAATGCCGGCAAGGTGCAGGAGAAGCACCACATCCTCGACGAGAACGAGATCGAGGACGGCATCGACGAGCTCGGCGTGCTGCTCTACGGCCACAAAAAGAACGCCTACTGGTACGGCTCGCAGCTCTCGATCGAGGAGACGCGCCGGATCGCGCCCTACCAGAACGCCACCGGCCTTCAGGTGACCTCGGCGGTGCTCGCCGGCATGGTCTGGGCGCTGGAGAACCCCGAGGCCGGCATCGTCGAGGCCGACGAGATGGACTTCCGCCGCTGCCTCGAAGTCCAGACCCCGTATCTCGGCCCCGTCGTCGGCGTCTACACCGACTGGACGCCGCTGGCCGGCCGCCCGGGCCTGTTCCCGGAGGACATCGACGCCAGCGACCCCTGGCAGTTCCGCAACGTGCTCGTGCACGGCTGAACCCGAGCGTCCGCGCCGTTGCGGACCGGCCCCGGACTGCTACCATCGCGGCCTCACCGGAGGAGGCCGCGATGGCCGTTGCCCGACGACGCGACGCGCGCATGGGCGTCGCCGAATACCAGGATTGGGTCGCGTCCAAGCCGGACGACCAGCGCTGGGAGCTGCTCGACGGCGTACCGACGCTGATGTCGCCGACGAGCGGGCGTCACCAGCGCATCGTCGCGAACCTGGTCCGGCGCCTCGACGAACTCGCCGAGCGCAGGGGCTGCAGCGCCCTCCCCGGCCTCGCCGTGCTCAGCGCGGAGATGGACGACTTCGCGCCGATCCCCGACATCGTGGTCCAGTGCGGCCCGCTGCCCCGCGACGGCTACACCCGCGACCCGCTGCTCGTCGCCGAGGTACTGTCCCCCTCGACGATGAGCATGGATCGCGGCCGCAAGACCGATTTCTTCCGCACGGTCGCGGCGCTGCAGGTCTTCCTGATCGTCTATCAGGACGATGCCCGGGCCGAGGTCTGGCGGCGCGACGCCGGATGGGCGATGCGGATGCTGGGACGGGGCGACGTGATCGACCTGCCCGAGCTCGGCGGCACGCTCGCTGTAGCCGACATCTACGCCCGGGTGGAATTCTGAACGCCCGCGGCTGACGCCGGTCGCGGGCGGACCCATCTATGGTACGCTCGCCCAGGCAGTTCGGAGAGGCCCGCATGGCAGTCGCGGCGAAGCGGGACGACCGCATGAGCGTCCCGGACTACCGGGTTTGGGTCGCCGGCCGCCCGGACGACGAGCGCTGGGAACTGCTCGACGGCGAACCGGTGCTGATGTCGCCACCGACCGAGCGGCACCAGACCATCGTCTCCAATCTCATCCGTCGCCTCGGCGACCTCGCCGATGTGCGGGGCTGCCGCGTCGTCCCCGGCATCGCGGTCGTCAGCCGGGACATGGACGACTTCGCGCCGATCCCCGACGTGGTGGTGCGTTGCGGCCCGATGCTGCCGGACGGCTACGCGTCCGATCCCGTCCTCGTCGCGGAGGTGCTGTCCCCCTCGACGATGAGCGCCGACCGCGGCCGCAAGACCGACTTCTACCGTGCCGTCGAGAGCCTGCAGGTCTTCCTGATCGTGTATCAGGACGAGCCGCGGGTGGAGGTCTGGCGCCGGCAGGAGGGCGACGCCTGGCGCAAGCAGGCGCTCGGCCTCGACGGCGCGATCGAGCTTCCCGAATTCGGCAGCGCCTTGCCCGTCGCAACCGTCTTCGCCGGTCTGTCGTTCTAGCCAACACCCACCAGGTCGCAGCCCTTGCCCCATTTCGAAGACTTCTACGCCGACAAGCTGCGCGGCGGCCTCGGCGTCACCGATGCGGAATCGGTGATGGACCTGCGCGGTGCCAACCGGGCGACCGCGGAGGCGTCGCTGAACGAGATGCTGGAGCGGAGCCGCTTCGCCAAGGGCAAGACCGTGGCGATCCGCCTCGATCCGCCGCCTGAGGGCGGCGGCGAGACCCTGTTCCAACCGGCGGGCCGCCTGCTGCTCGACGCCAAGCGCCGCGGCCTCGTCGACAGGTTGCAGACGCTCCCGGCCGGGGACGGGCTCGGGTTCTACGTGGCGCTGGCCGGGAAGCCGCAGCGCGAGCCGGCGTGACCGGCTCGGCCCAAGGTCCGTCCACCGCGTTCGCCGGGCGCAACACCATCGAGCGGCTGGCGCGCTTCGGGTTCTGCGCCCGCGGCGCGGTCTACTGCGTCGTCGGCGTGCTGGCGGTGCTCGCGGCGGTCGGGGCCGGCGGCAAGGCCGGCGACAGCGAGAACGCGCTCCGCTTCGTGCTGCTCGGACCCCTCGGCCCCTGGATCGTCGGCCTGATCGCCCTCGGGCTCTGGGGCTTCGCCGCCTGGCGCCTCGTCGAGGCGGTGACCGACGCCGACCGACGCGGCACCTCGCCCAAGGGGCTCGTGGTGCGGGGCGCCCACCTCGTCAGCGCCGGCATCTATGCCGGCCTCGGGCTCACGGCGGCGAGCCTCGCACTCGGGCTCGGCCTGCAGTCGGACGGCGACGGCCTGCAGGACTGGACGGCGTGGCTGCTGGCCAAACCCTTCGGCCGCTTCGCCGTGGCGCTGATCGGCCTCGGCGTCGCCGGCGGCGGCGTCGGCTTCCTGGTCAAGGCCGTCCGCGGCGACGTGACCGAGCGCCTCGCCCTCGACGCGGCGCGCCAAGCCTGGGCGGAGCCGGTCGGCCGGTTCGGCTACGCGGCCCGCGGCATCGCATTCCTGATCATCGGCGGCTTCGTCGTCGTCGCGGCCTGGTATCAGGCCTCGTCGGAGGTGAAGGGCCTGTCCGGGGCGTTCCAGGCCCTGCGCGCCCAGCCCTACGGCCGGATCCTGCTCGCGATCGTCGCGGCCGGCCACGTGGCGTTCGGGGCCTTCGGCCTGATCCAGGCCCGCTATCGCCGGATCGACGCGCCCGACATCGACCAGGCCGACGACGCGGTGGCGCGGGCCGTCCGCCCGACCGGCTGACCGATCGCGTTGACACCGCCCGAGGCGGAGCCGATACCGCCGCGGAACATCATGCAGCAGCGCACCTACAAGACCGCGGTGATGGTGGTCCACGATCTCGTGGCGACCGCGCTGGCCGTGGTCCTCACCTTCGTGTTCCGCTTCACCGGCGACGCCCTCGCCGAACGCGTGCACGCGCTTCCCGTCCTGCTGCCACCGTTCCTCGTCGTCGCCGGCCTCGTCTACGGACGGTTCAGGCTCTACCGCACCAAGTGGCGCTTCGCCTCCCTGCCCGATCTCGCCGGCATCGTTCGCGCCGCGAGCGTGCTCGCCTTCGGGCTGCTGGTGCTCGACTATGTCCTGGTCTCGTCGGACCTGTACGGGTTCTACTTCTTCGGCAAGATCGCCATCGTCCTGTACTGGGTGCTGCAGATCTTCCTGCTCGGCGGAACGCGCCTCGCCTTCCGCTACCTGAAATACGCCCGCTCCAAGCAGTCGAGCGCACGCTCGGCCACGGTGCCGACGCTGCTGCTCGGCCGCGGCGCCGACATCGAGACGCTGCTGCGCGCGATCGAATCCGGCTCGGTGCGCAAGCTCGCGCCGAAGGGCATCCTCTCGCCGCGCGCCGACGAGGCCGGGCAGACGATGCGCGAGGTCGCCGTGCTCGGCGGCTTCGCCGACCTGGAGCGGGTCGTCGGCGACCTCGCCGCCCGCGGCCAGCCGGTGCGCCGGCTCGTCGCGACCCCGAGCGCGCTGGCGCCCGAGGCCGAGCCCGACGACCTGATCGCCCGCGCCCGGCGGCTCGGCCTGCCGCTCGCCCGGGTGGTCAGCCTCGGCGACGGCATGCGGGACGCCGAGCTCGCGCCGCTCGAGATCGAGGACCTGCTGCTGCGCCCCACCGTCGCGATCGACAGGCCGCGGCTGGAGCGGTTCCTCGCCGGCAAGCGCGTGCTCGTGACCGGCGGCGGCGGCTCGATCGGCTCCGAGATCTGCGCCCGGGCGCTCGCCTTCGGCGCCTCGGCGCTGATGGTGGTGGAAAGCTCAGAGCCGGCCTTGCACGGCATCCTGAGCCAGCCTGCGCTGCTCAACGCGCAGGCCGAGGTCGGCGGGACGCTCGCCGACATCCGCGATCGCGAGCGCCTACACGCGGTCTTCGCCGAATTCCGGCCCGACTACGTGTTCCATGCCGCCGCGCTGAAGCAGGTGCCCTATCTCGAGCGCGACTGGAGCGAGGGCATCAAGACCAACGTGTTCGGCTCGATCAACGTCGCCGACGCGTCGGTGGCGGCCGGCGCCCGCGCGCTGGTGATGATCTCGACCGACAAGGCGATCGAGCCGGTGTCGCAGCTCGGCGTCACCAAGCGCTTCGCCGAGATGGTGGCGCAGGCGCGCGACGCCGAGCAGGCCGCGATCCCCGGCCACCCGACACGGCTGATCGCCGTGCGCTTCGGCAACGTGCTCGGCTCGGTCGGCTCGGTGGTGCCGGTGTTCAAGGCGCAGATCGCCCGCGGCGGCCCCGTCACCGTGACGCACCCCGACATGGTCCGCTACTTCATGACCGTGCGCGAGGCGGCCGACCTCGTCCTCACCGCGGCCTCGCATGCCGACCGCGAGGCGCGCAGCCTCGCGCCGGGTGCGGCCGACCAGCGCGCCGCGGTCTACGTCCTCAAGATGGGCCAGCCGGTGAAGATCGCCGAATTGGCCGAGCGCATGATCCGGCTCGCCGGCTTCGAGCCCGGCGCGGAGATCGAGCTGGTGTTCTCCGGCGCACGGCCGGGCGAGCGCCTGAACGAGATCCTGTTCGCGCGCGAGGAGCCCCGCGTCAGCCTCGACGGGATCGACGGCGTGATGGCGGCCAAGCCGGTCTTCGCCGACCGCGCCCGGCTCGATGCCTGGACGGTGGCCTTGCGCGAGGCGGTGGAGGCCGGCGACCGGGCCGCCGCGGAGGCGGTGTTCGAGGCGGCGATCCCGCATTTCCGCGAGCGCTTCGACAAGCCGGTCGCGGTGGCGCCGGCGAGCCCGGATGCGCCGGCCCTCGGAACCGCCGACGCCGGCCTCTGTTGATTCGCGAGCTTTCCCGGTCGGGAACCATTCGACGCCCCGCCGATTGAGGCGACGACCGAACCGAGCGCAGTTTCCGTACAGGGAGTGTGCCGAAGGAAGGACGAATTCATGCGGACGAAGACGTTTCTCGCAGGCCTCACGATGGTCGCCGGTCTCGGCGTGGCCGGGCTTGGCGTCGCTGCGCCGGCCTCGGCGCAGGGCATCCAGATCGGACCGGGCGGCGTTCGCGTCGATCCCGGCTATCGCGACCGCGGGCCCCGCGACGACATCGACTTGAGCCGCGGCGAGGCGATCCGGATCGCCCGTCGCGAGGGCCTTGCCGACGTCGACAACGTCGACCGCCGCGGGCCGCGCATCATCGTTCGTGGATCGGATCGTCGCGGCGACGACATCACGGTGGTGGTGGACAGCCGCTCGGGCGACGTGATCGACGTTCGCCGCTGACGCCATCGCCTCGGTGTCGTAGGATCGAGCCCCGGCCTCGCGGCCGGGGCTTTCTTTCGACCGAGGCCTGCCTTCGATGAGGCCGTCCCGCGCCGCCGCATCGCTTCGCCGAAGCTCCATCGTCGTCGCTGCGGCGTTCGCGATCGTCCTGCCCGGGGCCTTATCCGCAAGCGCCGAAAGTTGCCGCGCCGACGTCGGGGCGCGTCAGGCCGAGCGGCTGGTCGAGCGCTGCATCTCGGTCTCCCCGGCGACCCATCCGCCCTGCAACGCTGACAATGCCTGCGCCCTGATCGAATCCGAGATCGCCCGGGGCTGCCGGATGATCGACGACGGCACCGCGCCGTCGTTCTGCCGGGACGACTGATCCGCCGATCAGGCCGACAGGCGCGCGAGCCGAGCGAGGCCGTCCCGCGTCGTGCCGGCCGGCGCCCAGCCGAGGGCCGCCAAACCGTCGCTGCGCGCGACCAGATTCTCGGCCAACCGCGAGAAGGTCGCCTCTCGCCCAGTCAGGCGGCAGGCCAGCCCGATCGCCGCCGAGGGTATCGGAACCAGGCCGGGCCGTCGGCCGAGCCCAGCGCGCAGGGCCGTCAGCATCTCCGGGAGCGTCGGCGCGTCGGGGTCGGCGACGACCAGCGGCCGGTTCAGCGCGGCGTCGGTCCGCAGCACCGTATCGATCGCCGCCGACACGCTCTCGACCGAGACCAGCGACCGGCGGCCGGCCAGCGATCCGAGCGGAAGCGGATACGGCGAGCGGGCGAGCCGCACCAGCGCGGCCATGTTGCCCTTCACGCCGGCGCCGTAGACCAGGACGGGCCGCAGGGCGACCCAATCGAGGCCGATCGCGTCGAGCGCCCGCTCGGCCTCGAGCTTGGAGCGGCCGTAGGCGTCGGTGGGAGCCGGATCGTCGGCCTCCGTCACGGTCCCGGCGGCGGTCGGGCTGGTCTGCGCACGGATCGATGACAGGAACACGAAGCGGCGCACCCGCGCCCGCGCGGCGGCTTCGGCCAGGCGCCGCGTCGCCTCAGTGTTGAGCGTGCGGTAATCGTCCTCCGGTGCGCCTGACATCGCGTGCGCGAGGCCGGCCGAATGCACCACCGCATCGACGCCGGCGAGCGCCGCCGCCATGTTCATCGGCCGGGTCAGGTCGCCGACGATGGCGCTCGAGGCACCCTCCGGCATCGCGTCCACCGGCCGCCGCAGCAGCAGGCGGACGCGGTAGCCGCGCGCCGTCAGATCTCTCAGGACGTGCCGGCCGATGAAGCCGGTCGCCCCGGTGAGCGCGATCAATTGGCTCAAGACGTCGTCACTCCGTGCTTGGCCGGCGCCCGCGCGAATCGGGCCAGCACCGATCCGACCAGACCGCATCCGACCGCCAGGGCACCGAGGGTGATGGCCGGCGAGGGCCAAAACAAGGTCGCTCCGGCGAGCGCGGCCAGGCATGCGTTGAGCGCGAGCACGCGTCCGACGACGCCGGTCACCGCGATGCCGTTCGTGGTGGCCCGCTGGTAGAAGTGGCTGCGATGCGCCTGCCACACCGGCTCGCGCCGGGCGGCACGCTGGATCAGCGTGAGGGTGGCGTCGGCGAGGTAGTAGAGCGGCAGCAGGATCGCCGCGGCGAGGCCGCCCGCGAGGGCGAGCCGGTACAGCAGCCAGGCCAGGATCAGCCCGAGCGGCAGCGAGCCGACATCGCCGAGGAACAGCTTCGCCACTGGCCGGTTGAACGGCGCGAAGCCGAGCATCGCCCCGAGCAGGGCCGCGGCGACGAGGATCGCGGCCGGCGGCAAGGCGCCGGACCCGCCGAGCAGGATCAGCGCGCCGGTAACGGGCACCGTTTCGGCGACCGTCATCCAGTCGAGCCCGTCCATGAAGTTGACGAGGTTCACGAACCAGATCCCGGCGAGCACCGCGAGCACCCGTTCCACCGCGAGCGGCAGGGTCGGCACCAGCCGTCCGTCGACGCTCGCCACCAGGGCGGCGACGACGAGGGCCTGCAGCACGAGGCGAAGCGACGCCGGCAGCGGGCGGATGTCGTCGACGGCGCCGACCAGGGCGAGCACCACGGCGCCGAGCCCGAGCACCAGCACGTCGCGGCCCGCATCCGGCGCGGCGAGCAGCAGCCCCGTCACCGCGAGGGTCGCCGCGACGACGGCGATCCCCCCGCCCTGCGGCGTCGGCTCGGTGTGGCTCGAGCGCGCGTTGGGGCGGGCCAGCGCGTAGCGGACCAGCAGCGGCCGGAGCCGGACGATCAGGCCGGCGCTGAGGGCCGCGGCGAGGGGAACCGCGATGAGGGGGGCGAGCATGGTGCCGCTCTACGCTCCCGGGCCGCCCGGGTGAAGCCGCCGGGTGCGCGTGTCGCTGCAGCCGGCGGCCTCGCGCCTCAATAGACCTTCGCCGCCGCGTCCTTGCCCTTCGCGGCGCCGTCGGTGCGGTTGGTCTTGTCGATCGCGCGCTCGACCACCTTGGCGATGCCGATCATGATCGTGTCGATCACGTAGTCCTTCGGCGTATAGACCGCCGAGACGCCCATGTTCTTCAGGACCAGCTCGTCGTCGGGCGAGATGATGCCGCCGACCACGAGCGGGATGTGGTCGAGGCCGGCCTCGCGCATCTTCGCCTTCACGTCGCGCACCAGCGGGACGTGGCTGCCGGAGAGGATCGAGAGGCCGACCACGTGGGCGCCGGTCTCCTTCGCCTTCGCGACGATCTCGGCCGGGGTCTGCCGGATGCCGTCGTAGGTCACGTCGAATCCGACGTCGCGGGCGCGCAGCGCGATCTGCTCGGCGCCGTTCGAGTGGCCGTCGAGGCCGGGCTTGCCGACGACGAGGCGCGGCTGCTCGCCGAGGCGCTCGCCGAGATCGGCGATCAGCAGCTTGGCCTCCTCGGCGGCGCCGGACGAGACGGTCTGCAGGGTGACGCCGGTCGGCGCGCGGTACTCGCCGAACACCTCGCGCAGGCGCGTCCCCCACTCGCCGGTCGTGACGCCGGCCTTCGCGGCGGCGATCGAGACCGGCATGATGTTGGCGCCCGAGCGCGCCGCCGCCTCGAGCTCCTCGAGCGCCTTGCCGACGGCGTTGTCGTCGCGCTTCGCGCGCCAGTCCCGGATGCGGGCCTCGGCCTCCATCTCGACCGTCTCGGACACGGTGAAGATCGCGCCCTCGCCTGCGGTGAGCGGCGAGGGCTCGCCCTGCTGCCACTTGTTGACGCCGACGACGATCTGGTCGCCGGCCTCGATCGCCGAGATGCGGCGGGCATTGGATTCGACGAGCGACCGCTTGAGCGCGCCGGTCTCGACCGCGGCGACCGCGCCGCCGATCCCGCCGATGCGCTCCAGCTCGGCCCGTGTCTCGACCTTGAGCGCCTCGACCTTGGCGTCGATCACCTTCGAGCCGTCGAAGATGTCGTCGTACTCGAGCAGGTCGGTCTCGAAGGCGAGGATCTGCTGCATCCGCATGGACCACTGCTGGTCCCACGGGCGCGGCAGGCCGAGCGCCTCGTTCCAGGCCGGCAGCTGCACCGCACGGGCGCGCGCCCGCTTCGACAGCGTCACCGCCAGCATCTCGATCAGGATGCGGTGGACGTTGTTCTCAGGCTGTTGCTCGGTGAGGCCGAGCGAGTTCACCTGCACGCCGTAGCGGAAGATCCGCTTCTTCGGGTCGTCGATGCCGTAGCGCTCCTGGGCGATCTCGTCCCACAGCTCGGAGAACGCGCGCATCTTGCAGATCTCGGTGACGAACCGCAGGCCTGCGTTCACGAAGAACGAGATCCGCCCGAACACCTCCGGGAAGCTCTCGGCATCGAAGTTCGGGTCGTCCCGCACGGTGTCGAGCACCGCGATCGCGATGGCGAGCGCGTAGGACAGCTCCTGCACCGGCGTCGCCCCGGCCTCCTGCAGGTGGTAGGAGCAGACGTTCATCGGGTTCCACTTCGGCACCTCCTTGGTCGTGAACAGGATCACGTCCTTGGTCAGCCGAAGGCTCGGCGCCGGCGGGAACACGTAGGTGCCGCGCGACAGGTACTCCTTGATGATGTCGTTCTGGGTGGTGCCCTGCAGCCCCGAGAACGGCGCGCCCTGCTCCTCCGCGACCGCGAGGTAGAGCGACAGCAGCCACGGCGCCGTGGCGTTAATCGTCATCGAGGTGTTCATCTGGACGAGCGGGATGTCGTCGAACAACGTCCGCATGTCGCCGAGATGGGCGATCGAGACGCCGACCTTGCCGACCTCGCCGCGCGCCAGCTCGTGGTCGGGGTCGTAGCCGGTCTGGGTCGGCAGGTCGAAGGCGACCGACAGGCCGGTCTGCCCCTTGGCGAGGTTGCCCCGGTACAGCGCGTTCGATTCCTTGGCGTTCGAATGGCCCGCATAGGTGCGGATGATCCAAGGCTTGTCGCGCTTCACCCCGTCGACGCTCGCGCTCGCGCTCATGTCACCCGTCTCCGCTGATCCGTTCGTCGCGCGGCTCGCTCGCCCCGCCCCTTGCGGCGCACCGTAGCGAAGCCGTCGCGGGCCGTCATCTCATGCGAAGGGCCGGCGCCCGTCACCGGGCGGCGAGGCGCCCGCAAAAATCTCAGGGTCGACATCAAGGAAATTTGACGGGGATGGGTGGCACCGCCGCGGTTTCGAACGGTTCCAAACCGCTCGACGCGCGTTGGCTGGCCGCATTCGGACCTGGACGCGCGGCGTGCGCGCCCGACCACGCGGACCACCAAGCCAAGGAGCCCTGCACGATGGCAGACACCTCGCCCCGTCTGACGACGGCGTTCGGAAACCCGATTTCCGACAACCAGAACTCACTTACCGCCGGCACCCGCGGCCCGGTGCTGATGCAGGATTACCATCTCATCGAGAAGATGGCGCATTTCAACCGGGAGCGGATCCCGGAGCGGGTCGTCCACGCCAAGGGCTACGGCGCCTACGGCACCTTCCGGCTGACCCGGAGCCTGTCGCAGTACACCCGTGCCAAGGTGCTGACCGAGGTCGGGCAGGACGTGCCGATGGTGGCGCGCTTCTCGACGGTCGGCGGCGAATCCGGCTCGGCCGACACCGCCCGCGATCCGCGCGGCTTCGCGCTGAAGTTCTACACCTCGGAAGGCAACTGGGACCTCGTCGGCAACAACACGCCGATCTTCTTCGTCCGCGACGCGATCAAGTTCTCCGACTTCATCCGCACCCAGAAGCGCGATCCGCGCACCCACCTGAAACCCCATTGGCGCCGCTGGGACTTCTGGGGCCTCTCCCCCGAGGCGATCCACCAGGTCATGATCCTGTACTCGGACCGCGGCACGCCGAAGTCGGCCCGCTTCATGAACGGCTACGGCTCGCACACCTTCTCGCTCTGGAACGAGGCCGGCGAGCGGCACTGGGTGAAGTTCCACTTCCACACCCAGCAGGGCATCCAGAACTTCTCTGCGGCGGAAGCCGACAAGATCGCCGGCGAGGATCCGGACTACTCGGCCGCCGATCTCTCGACCGCGATCGAGAAGGGCGACTTCCCGAAGTGGAAGGTCTCGGTGCAGCTGATGCCCGAGCTCGACGCCGACACCTACCACATCAACCCGTTCGACCTCACCAAGGTCTGGCCGCACGGCGACTATCCGCTGATCGAGATCGGCGAGATGGAGCTCAACCGGAACCCGGAGAACTACTTCGCCGAGATCGAGCAGTCGGCCTTCGAGCCCTCGAACGTCGTGCCCGGCATCGGCTTCTCGCCGGACAAGATGCTGCAGAACCGCCTGCTCTCCTACGGCGACGCGCACCGCTACCGCCTCGGGATCAACTACCAGCAGATCCCGGTGAACCAGGCGAAGAAGGCCGCCGTCCAGACCTACCATCGCGACGGCGCGATGCGCACGGACGGCAACCACGGCGCGCAGGTCGACTACCAGCCGAACTCCTTCGGCGGGCCGGTCGAGGATCCGTCGGTGGCCGAGCCGCCGCTGCGGATCACCGGGGATGCCGGCCGCTACGGCTGGCCGGGCGACGACGCCGACCTCTACGGCCAGCCGCGGGACCTATGGACGAAGGTATTCGACGACGGCGAGCGCAAGCGGCTCGTGGAGAACATCGTCACCTCGATGGGCGACTCGCCGCGCCACATCCAGGATCGGATGATCGGGCACTGGTACAGGGTGCATCCCGACTTCGGCCGCGGGGTCGCGGAAGGTCTCGGCATCGAGACGAGCAAGGCCGCCGCCGAATAGTTTTTGGGTGGCCGCCAAGTTAATTTTGTATCCAGAAGGCGTCGGCATGAGCCGGCGCCTTTTTTCTTGTCGGACACCGTACTCCTGGCCTTTCGGACGACTTGCAGACCCTTGGACGCCTCATCCTTCGCCGTTATAGCGCTAGGCCGGAACCGCGGCGTCGTCAGAACCGCGAGCGGGCACGAAACGGATTCAGGAGAGAGACGATGGCTGCCAGCGCGGCACTGCAACCGGCCAGCGCCGGGACGGGCGAGGTCAAGGACCTCTACGAGATGGGCGAGATCCCGCCGCTCGGTCACGTGCCCGCCAAGATGTATGCCTGGGCGATCCGCCGCGAGCGCCACGGGCCGCCGGAGGATTCGCATCAGCTCGAGGTGCTGCCGGTTTGGGACATCGGCGACGACGAGGTCCTGGTCTACGTCATGGCCGCCGGCGTGAACTACAACGGCGTCTGGGCCGGCCTCGGCGAGCCGATCTCGCCCTTCGACGTGCACAAGGCCGCGTACCACATCGCCGGCTCCGACGCGTCCGGCATCGTCTGGGCGGTCGGCGCCAAGGTGAAGCGCTGGAAGGTCGGCGACGAGGTCATCGTCCACTGCAACCAGGACGACGGCGACGACGAGGAGTGCAACGGCGGCGACCCGATGTTCTCGTCCTCGCAGCGGATCTGGGGCTACGAGACTCCCGACGGCTCGTTCGCCCAGTATTGCCGGGTGCAGTCGCGCCAGCTGATGAAGCGGCCGCAGCACCTCACCTGGGAGGAGGCCGCCTGCTACACGCTGACGCTCGCCACTGCCTACCGCATGCTGTTCGGCCACGCGCCGCACACCGTCCGCCCCGGCCAGAACGTGCTCATTTGGGGCGCCTCGGGCGGCCTCGGCGTGTTCGGCGTCCAGCTCTGCGCCGCGTCCGGCGCCAACGCCATCGCCGTGATCTCGGACGAGTCGAAGCGCGACTACGTGATGAGCCTCGGCGCCAAGGGCGTCATCAACCGCAAGGACTTCGACTGCTGGGGCCAGCTGCCCAAGGTGAACTCGCCGGAGTTCAACGCCTGGACCAAGGAAGCCCGCAAGTTCGGCAAGGCAATCTGGGACATCACCGGCAAGGGCAACGACGTCGACATCGTGTTCGAGCACCCGGGCGAGGCGACCTTCCCGGTCTCGGCGCTGGTGGTGAAGCGCGGCGGCATGGTGGTGTTCTGCGCCGGCACCACCGGCTTCAACATCACCTTCGACGCCCGCTACGTCTGGATGCGCCAGAAGCGCATCCAGGGCTCGCACTTCGCCCACCTCAAGCAGGCCTCGGCCGCCAACCAGTTCGTGATCGACCGCCGGGTCGATCCGTGCATGAGCGAGGTGTTCCCCTGGGAGAAGATCCCGCAGGCGCATACCAAGATGTGGAAGAACCAGCACCCGCCCGGCAACATGGCCTGCCTCGTCAACTCTCCGCGCGCCGGCCTGCGGACGGTCGAGGACGTGATCGAGGCGGCGGGTTTTCCGCGCGGCTGACGCGAACTCTTTGAAGCTTTAAGACCCGCGTCCCTCAGGGGGCGCGGGTCTTTCTTTGGCCGAGGGATTCGCGCGCGGCGCGTCGTGGCACGCTCCCGTCCGGGCCATTGTCACGCATCGCGTCGAGGCGCCCGCGCCTTCCCTCCCCCCTCTGCGGGGAGGGTCGGCCTCGCGTGAGCGAGGGTCGGGAGAGGGGACGCACCGCACGTCCGCGACGGGCGACCCGACGAGGGTTCGAGCCGGTCGCGCAGCGTGCCGTCCGCGCTACCGCTTCGTCTCGGTCCCCGGCAGGTGGCGCCCGTAGCTTTCCTGCTTGGTCGCCTTCTCGGTGATCAGGTCGGCGTAGGCCTGCCGCATCTCCGGGGAGACGGAAACCGTGCGGGCCTTCTCCTTCTTGCGCTTGGGCGCTTTCTTGAAGGTGTTGCTCGTCTCGCTCATGCCGGGCCTCGCGTCGGGGTGGTCGGGGTCGGCGTGCCCGGATCTGGCTCGCCCGGGGCAGGCGGATCGCAAGGGAACGCGACGAACGAAAGAAGGCGGGGCGGCTTTCGCCGTCCCGCCTTCTTGTTTCTATCGTCCGAGGAAGATAGAGGCCAGTCGCTGGAGCAGGCCCCGCGGTGCGGGCGGAGGCGCGCTCTGCCCAGGACTGTCCCCGATCTAAGCGTTCGCGGCGAAGGGGTGGGTCGCGGACTTGCGCTGCTCGGTGACCGCGGCGGCCTTCGGCTCGCCGGAGACGGCGCGCTGGATCGACAGCTTGGTGGCCTCGTAGTTGTACTTCTGGATCTTGGCGTCGTCGGCAGCTTCCCAGTGGATGAACACGCCGACCAGGATGAACAGGTCGTCGGCCTCATCGGCGGGGATGATGCCCTCGGCGACGGCGTCCTGCACGGCCATGGCGACGCCATGCTGGGCGGGGCCGAACATCTGGACGGCCTGACGGGCGTCGTTGATGGTCACCTTGTTGAACATCAGGGTGTTGGGCTTGCACGGCAGGTTCGGCGCGATGACCGCGAGCAGGCTGGTGAAGCCGTGCTTGTTGTTCACGAGGCCGTTGCAGAAGGCGGTCTCGGCCGGCGAACCGCGCGGTCCGATGATCAGGTCGATGTGGGCGACCTCGTTGCCGTCGCCGACGAGGGCTTCGCCGACCTGGACCTTGGTGATCTTTGCCATTCGGGTTTTCTCCCTGGATTCCAAACTCAAGGACCGCGGCCCGTCGAGTCGGGCGCGGCCGGAAGCCATCCTTGTTCGCGACGCCCGGCCTTGGAAAAGCCGGGCCGGTTAGCCCGGATAGCGGCGCGGACCCTACAGCGCGGTCCGGCCCGTCACAACCCATGGCAACGCGCTGAAATCGATATTAAAAGTGCGGCCCGGCGCTTGACGGCGGGAACTTTTTCAGGGGACGCCCGCAGGGTCCGCGACACGGGCGCCCGCGGATGCGAGGGCATCGCAGAACAGCGTGGCGACTGTGAAATCGGCGCTGGTGCCGGGATTGATCCCGGCGGCCTTCCACGCCGCGTCGAGCGCCAGCAGGCGCTCCACAGGCCGGGCGCGCAGGTCGAGGCCTGTAAGCGCCTCCACGGCCTCGGACCGCACGGCCTCCGCCCGGTCGGCGCCGTGCTTGCGCGTAACGTGGCTGTCGGGAAACGCCTGCAGGTAGGCGAGATGCACGGCGGTGGTGCACCAGGCCGGTTCGAGATCCTTTTCGCGCGCGGCTGCCAGAGCCGGGAGGCCGACCCGGACGAGGTCGGCGAAGCCGTCGGTGTAAGCGCGGGCGATGCGGTCGCGCGGGGCAGCCTCCTGCATTGCCGCCACCAGGGAATCCGGGGCCGGCGCGGCCACGTCGTGCCGTCCGGCCCGGCCGAGCCCGCCCGGGTTGGCGAGGCGGATCGCGTCGAAGACGCCTTGCCCATCCGCCGGTTCGAGGCCGGCCAGCACCTCGGCCACGGTGGTTCCCCGCTCGGCGGCCAGCGCCAGGGGCGCGCAGAGCAGGAGGATGCCGAGGTTGGTGTTCTGTCCCACCGCCGCCATCGTTGCCCCGACCGCGTCGCGGACCCGTGCGCCGAGCCCGGCTCCGCCGCGTGCCAGGGCGGGCGCCGACACCGCGGCGCTCGTCGTGAAATCGGCCACCGCCATGCGATGGCCGGCGGCGTAGGCGTGGACGTTGCCGGGTTTCAGGGCGTCGAGCTCGGCTAGGCACGCCGCCTGGTACGAGGCCGCGATCGCCTCCGGCGCGAGGCGCATCAGGCGACCACGAGCCGCGGCCGGCGCGCGGACCGGACGGCGGCGAGGAAGCCGCGCACCACCGCCCCGGCGATGTCGACCTCCGAGACCTTTTGCAGCCCCGACCATGCCGGCATCGAGTTGACCTCGAGCACGAGGAAGCCGCCCTCCCCGTCCTCGACGAGGTCGATGCCGGTGTAGTCGACGCCGACCGCGGCGGCGGCGGCCTCGGCGAGCTCGGCCGCCCGCGCCGGCATCGCCCAGGGCAGCGGGCGGCCGCCGAGGTGGACGTTGGTGATCCAGCCGTCGCCCTCGCGGATCATCCCGGCGATGGCCCTGCCCTCGCAGACGAAGACGCGGTAGTCGCGCCACAGACCGTCGCTGCGGGGCACGTAGCGCTGGAGGTAGTAGACCCGCGAGACCGCATCCTCCGGCGGCAGGTCGTCCGGCCGCTCGATCAGCTGCAGCCCCTCGCCCTGCGAGCCGAACAGCGGCTTCAGCACCAGGGGCCGCCCGGGGCCGGCCTCGCGCGCGACGATCTCGGCGGCGGCCGTGCGCTTCGAGCAGACGAAGGTGTCGGGCGTCGGCAGGCCGGCGCGGGCGATCATCAGGCTGGTCGCCGCCTTGTCGACCGAGCGTTCGATCGCGACCGGGCCGTTCCAGACGGTGACGTCCGAGGCCACCAGCGCATGCAGCACGCCCAGACGCATCGTCGTGGCCTCGAAGGTGCCGCCGGCGATGGTCCGCAGCAGCACGCCGTCGGGCAGCGTCCCGGCGAAGCCCGGCACCTGCAGGGGCTCGCCGCCGCCGGTGACGATCGCCACGTCGGCGAGCGAGAACAGCACCGGCTCGACGCCCTGCGCGCGAAGCGCCGCCAGGAGCCGGGCCTTGTGCCAATTGCCGTTGTCGGCCGCGAGCGCGATGCGCATTCTGTCGGTCACCCCAAGGATGGTTCAAGCCGCCGGTTCCGCCGACACGCATTGCCCTCCCGCTCCACGCCGTCATCCCGGGGCCGCGAAGCGGAGCCCGGGATCCAGAGCCGCCGACGGTGCCCGAGCTTGCCGCCACGGCGGATCTGGATTCCGGGCTCACCTGCGGCGCCCCGGAATGACGATGGTGGGGAAACCCCGGGAGAGCCGCGGGCGATGGCCTTCGTGTCGTGAAAGCCGGCCTCGACTGCCGCTACGAGAACGACGCCTCGACCAGCTCCGGCATCAGCTTGCCGCCGCGGAAGGTCGCGCCGGTGCGGATGGAGGTGACGATCGCCTCGGCCGGCGAGAACAGCGCGCCGTCGATCTTGTAGAAGTCGCCGTTCACCCGCGAGAAGATCTCGGCGAAGGGCGCGCCGTGGTCGCTCGACGTGGTCGAGGGCAGCTGCTCGGCGAGCTGCTTGGCCTCCGCGTCGTCGGCGTCGACGAAGAGCTGGACCCGGCCGCCGTAGATGATCGCGTCGTTGGTGCGGCCCATCGCCTTGATGAAGTCCGGGTGCTGCGGCGACAGCGGCGCCGAGCCGATGCCGTCGACGATCCGGTGCAGGTCGAAGCCGACCGTGTGCGCCTTGTGGAGGGCGACCTCGAGCACGCGGGCAACGACCTGTGTCGCGCCGGCGAGGCTCTGGGTCGGCGCGAAGATGAAGGTCAGGTCCTCCGGGCGCAGGGAGCAGGCCTCGGCGACCTTGGCGACGACGCTGGCCGGCGGCCCGCCGGCGGCCTCGAGCACCAGGGCGGTCTTCGTGGCCGAATCGCGGTAGCCGAGCTCCTTGTAGAGGTCCTCGACCACGGCGACGGCGCGGCCCGGGCCGGAGCCGAGGGCGAAGAAGCCGGAATCGCCGTCCTCGTCGGCGAGCGACCAGCCGGCATACTGGCTGCCGAGGCAGGCCAGCACCGGGTCGGCGGCGTGGACGACCACCGAGTACGGCCAGGACGGGATCGGGCCCGACGGGCTGATCGAGACGGTACCGAGGCCGCCGAGGCAAATCTCGGCGATCCGGCGGCCGGCCTCGATCGAGCCGCGCGCCGAGGCGCCGGCATCGACCATGCGCGCGCCGCCCGGCGCCTGGGTCACGGACAGGCGCAGAACGTCGGCGTCAGCGACGAAGCGCTCCACCAGGGGCGTCGCGATGGCGTTCAGGCTCGGCTGGTTGGTGCTCATGCGTTTCCTCCTCGGACAGCCGGTCGCGCAAGCTGGCGATCCGGGTCCCCAATTCTTGTCGTGCCGCCGGCCCGTCCGGCCCCCCCGCCAGGACCGTGCAGAGCGGGGCGTCCCGCATCACCCGTGTCCCGGCGCGGGGCCGGTCCCGCACGTGGTCCGGCCAAGCGACCGCCGGGACGACGGCGTGATCCCGCGCCGCGTAACAGATCTGCGAGGCCGCCGCATCCTCCGGCGCCGGCCCGATCTCGGGCGCGTGGCCGAGGCAGGCCTCGACATGCGCGCGAAGCAGCGGCACGCCGCGCCGGTCGAGCACGTCGAGGGTGGCGCCCGGGCGCGGGTTGATCTCGGTCAGCCACCATGCCTCGCCGTCGGACAGAAAGTCGACGCTCGCGAGCCCGCGCAGCCCGGTCGCGCGGACCAGCTCGTCGGCCGCCTCCGTGACGGCGGCGACGATGGCGTCCGGCAGCGCGGAGGCCTCCCGCCGCCCCGGCGCCAGCGCGCCGGCATAGCGGAACGGGCGCAGGAGAGACGGCGCGCTCCACTGCTCGGTCAGCGCCAGGATGCGCGCGCCCGACGCGTCGGCCAGGATGTTGAGCGCGAAGGCGCGGCCCGGGACCCGGGCCTGGAAATAGGCGCCCGCCGGCGCCGGCCCGCTTGTCGCCGTGCGGATATGGCTCCCGCCCGAGCCCCCGGCCCGCTTGAGCAGCCAGGCCTTCGGGTCGTCGAGCCGCGCCCGCGTCACCGCCGGATGCGGGATGGCGAGCGTCGCGCACAGGGCCGCGAAGCGCAGCGGGTCCTTCAGCGCGGACACGGTCTCGGCCCCCGCGCCGACCAGGCGATGGCGCCGCCCGATCGCAGCGATCAGCGCGGGTGCGGCTTCGAAGCCGCTGCCGAGCACCACGCCGAGCGGAGCACCGCCGGCCATCGCCGACAGCGCGTCGAGATGGGCGAGCACCGTCTCCGCGAGCCGTCCCGTGCCGAACCGGCCCTCGAGCGGGCGATGCGCCGCGGCGAGTTCCAGGGTGTCCGAATCGGCGAACAGGTCGGCGACGAACGGGCGCAACCCGGCGCGGCGGGCGGCCTCGGCCAGGGCCCGCCCCGACTGGGCCGCGATCAGGATCGCCGCGCCGGCCATGATCGCCCCGCCGGCCTTGCCGGTCTCAGCCGGCGATCTCGACGGCGAGGGCGTAGGCGTCGCGGAAATCGAGGCAGAGCGGCGCCTCGGCCGCGAGCATCCGCCCGAACAGCTGCTTCTGCGTCTGGTACTTCACGTTGCCGACGGCGAGCGCGCCGATGCCGACGCCCTTGCCGACCGGAAGCGCCACGTCCACCGCGTTGACGTCGATCCCGGCGATGCCCGCCGGCGGCACCGCGTTGACGTCCGAGGCGACGAGCAGGTTCGGGGCAGCGCGCAGGTCCTCGGCCGAGAGGATCGGAATGCCGGCGGGGCCGGCCGAAAGGATCACGTCGGCATCCGCGATCGCCTTGCGGCGGTCGTCCGGCGTGGTGCCGTCGATGGCGCCGACCTCGATCCCGAAGCGCCACTTCATCGTGAAGGCGATCTTCGAAACCCGCTCCTCGCCGTCATGGCCGACCAGCACCGTCCTGGCGCCTTCGAGCGCGCCGATCACCGCGGCGACGTAGGCGACGACGCCGGCGCCCCCGAAGATGACGATGCGCTTGTCCTTCAGGCCGGTGCCGAATTTCTGGCGCAAGGCCCGCGAGACCTGCGCCACCATCGCCGCGCCGGTGGTGAAGGAGCCGGCCGGGTCGGCGAACAGGTGGTTGGCGAAGGGCGGCACGAAGGCCTTCCTGGCCCGGTCGACCATGTCGAGGGCGTCCTCGGCGTTCTTGCCGCCGATGAAGATGCCGGTGCGGACGCCGTCTCCGGGCGCGCGCGAGAAGATCGAATCCTGCGTGAGCGAGACCACGTCCGGCAGCGTCACGTCGGTGTAGGTGACGATGGTCTCGAACCCGGCATCGACGGCCATGTTCACGTCGAACGGGCTCATGTGCTTGAGCGGCGTCAGCATGTGCAGGATCGAGCGGGCCATGGGGATTCCCTGTCTGGTGCGAGGATCGTCGGTCGGTGTCGTTGAGAGTCGCAATCGACGCCCGCGGTCAAGCGTGCCGGTTCAGGCGGTCGTGATCTCGGCGCCCGTGTTCCGGCCCCGCGCGATGAGGAAGCGCAGCGGGCCCGGCCGGTCCAGCCCGGCGACGAGCGCGCGGGCGTCGGCCTCCGACGGCATCAGCGCGAAGCCGGTCGGTCCCCAGGAGCTCTGGCCGTAGCCGGCGACGCCCTGGTCGGCGATCGTCCGCAGCGCCTCCGCGACGGCGGGGCTGGCGTAGCGCCCACCCTGGTGCGGCGCGAAGTGGTCGCCGATCAGGCGCTGGATCTGGGTGATGCCGGCGCCGAAGCCCTGCGGCTCGGCGAGCACCGCCGCCGGCATCACCTGCATGAGCACGATCCGGCAGATCTCGGCGGCCTGGCGCTCGGGAAAGCGCGGCAGCTCGGCGAAGGCGCGCTGCTCGCGCGAGCCGTGGATGCCGGTGGCGTCGCGGTCGAGGATCAGCACGACGCGCCACGGGTCGGGGTAGGCCAGGCGGGCGATCACCGGCGGCGGCGCTCCGGTGGCGTCGCGTCCGCCGTCGACGATCAACCCGCCCTCGGTGAAGGCCGACAGCCCGACGCCGGACCGGTTGCCGCGATCGAGCGCGTTCGAGAAATCCTCGGCCGAGAACGGCTTGCCCGAGAGGCGGGCCAGGGCCGCGGCCACGCTAAGCGCGAGCTGCGTGCCCGAGCCGAACCCGGCATGAGCCGGAATCGCCTCCTCGACCCGGATCGCGACCGATTCGGCGACGCCGAGATGGCTCGCCGCCGCGTGGACGTAGCCGCGGACGCGGCCCTCCTCCGGTCCCGAGACGGACAGCCCGTCGGCGGCGCTCGCGGTGAGTCGGACGCCGGGGGCGTCGATCGCCAGGCCGATGCTGCCGAAGCGGCGGCCGAGTCCGCCATGCAGGTCGAGGAACCCGAAATGCAGGCGCGCCGGCGCGTGGACGTGGACGGAGCGCGAGGCGGCCTCGGAGCGGCCGCGTGCGGGTTCAGACACGTCGATCCCCTCCGCCTTCGCCACGCCGCTTCATCCTGCCGTCGCGGCGGACCTCTCGGGAAATCGGTCCCCGCGGGAGCCGGCTTCTCCCATGGAGGCGCCCCGCCGGGCAACCGCCTGTCGGGGCGAAGCGGCCGCAAATCGCGGCGACAGGGTTGCCTGCGGCGTCCGAGCGATGCAAACGTGCCCTCCAGCGCAGGCATTCCGAGTGCCGCCGGGGCGGGATCGCATCCCGTTCGGGCAGGCCATTCCGGCTGCGACGGTCCTTCGGCCGTCCTCCCCGGTCTTACGGCGACGATCTGCGACGCCTCAAGAAACGGTTCGGGTGAGGACGCATGACAGCCTGGGTGAAGGGTGACGCGACCGATGCGGAGGGCGCCATCGCGGCCGCCGCCGCTCTGCTCGCCGCCGCGCATGCACCGGTCTTCGCCGGACTGAACGCCGACGTCGCCGCGATTCGCGCCGCCTACCGCCTCGCCGGCACGATCGGCGCCTCCCTCGATACGCAGGGCGCCGCCGGCACCTACGCCGACCTCGGAGCGCTCAGCCGCGTCGGCGCGATGACGTCGACGCCGGCCGAGGTCCAGGGGCGGGCCGACGTGGTGCTCGTCGTCGGCGCCAAGGCCGGCACCAGCACCCTTGCCTCGGCCCTGCGCGGCAGCAAGCCGGTGCGCGGCCTCGCGGCCGGGGCCGACCGCCAGGTGCTCGCCGTCGCCGGCGCATCCGCTCAGGCGCTGGCTTCCGACCTCGCCCTGCTCCGCGCCCATGCCAAGGGGCACCTCAAGGACGCCACCCCGCTCAACGAGATCGCCCGCGCGCTCTACGCCGCCCGGTACGGCGCGGTGCTCTACGACCCGGCCGAGCTCGGCGAGCTCGGCGTCGAGACGGTGCAGGGGCTGGTGCGCGACGTGAACGAGATCACGCGCTGCTTCGCGCTCTCGCTCGGCGGCCCCGACCAGGACCGCTCGGTGGTGCAGGTCGCGGCCTGGACCACGGGCCAGGCCCCGCGCACCGGCTTCGGCCGCAAGGTCCCCGAGCACGATCCCTGGCGCTTCGACGCCGCGCGGCAGGTCTCGACCGGCGAGGCCGACGCCGCGCTGTGGCTCTCGACGCTTCCGGCCGCGCGCCCCGACTGGCTCGGCGCCCTGCCCTCGATCGCGATCGTCGGCGCGGGCAGCCTCGAGGCCGCCCCCGGCACCGCCGAGGTCGTGATCGCGGTCGGCGTGCCCGGCGCGAGCGCCGGCGGCGTCCTCTGGAACGAGGGCCGCGCCGCCCTCACCTACCGACCCGGCACGGGGGGCGGCGCTTCGGCCGCCGACGTGCTGGCCCGCATCGAACACCATTTCGCTGGGAAGGATTCCTGATGCTGATCCGGATCCAGGGCGGCCGGGTGGTCGACCCGACGGCCGGCCGCGACGGCGTCGGCGACGTCTGGGTGGAGGACGGCCGCGTCGTCGCCCCCTCCGAGCGGACCCCCGACCGCACCGTCGACGCGACGGGCTGCGTGGTGATGGCCGGCGGCGTCGAGGTGCACTCGCACATCGCCGGCGGCAACGTCATCACCTCGCGGCTGCTGCTGCCCGACCTCTACGTCAGCGAGACGGCGCCGAACGGCCACCCCTTCGCCCATGCCGGCGGCGCGGCGGCCTGGATCGGCGCGGCCTACGCCAAGATGGGCTACACCACGGCGGTCGAGCCGGCGATGCCGCCGACCCACGCGCTCGCGACGCAGCTCGAATTGGCCGACATCCCGCTGCTCGACCGCGGCGCGCTCGCGGTGATGGGCAACGACGACCAGCTGCTGCAGCTGCTGCGCGCGGGCGAGAGCCGGGACGCGGTCCGCGACCTCGTGGCGCTCAACGTGGCGCAAAGCCGGGCGCTCGGGGTCAAGTGCATCAACGCCGGTGGCGCCTCGGCCTTCAAGGACGGCGTGCTCAAGCTCAGCCTCGACGACGAGATCCCGGTCTACGGGCTCTCGACCCGCAAGATCATGGGCTCGCTCCTCGACGCGGTCGAGGCGATCGGCGTGCCGCACCCGCTGCACGTCCACTGCAACAACCTCGGGCTGCCCGGCGCCGACGACAGCTTCGTCGAGACGCTGGATGCGGCCGAGGGCCGGCGCATCCACTTCGCCCACGCCCAGTTCTACGCCTACGGCGCGGCCGACCCCGCGAACCCGGGCACAGGCGGCTTCCGCTCGGCGGCGCGCCGCATCGTCGACGCGATGCACGCGAACCCGAACGCGACCCTCGACATCGGGCAGGTGGTGTTCGGCCAGACCGTCACGGTCTCGATGGACATCCTGCGCCAGTTCGGCGGCCGCAAGGGCGCCAACCCGAAGAAGTGGGTGCTGAACGCGGGCGATGCCGAGGGCGGCGGCGTGGTGCCGTTCCTGTACAAGCCGCGCGGGCCGACGAGCTCGCTGCAATGGGCGATCGGCCTCGAGATCATGCTGCTCTCGAACGAGCCCGAGCGCACGATCCTGACCACCGACCACCCGAACGGCGGCCCGTTCACCGCCTATCCGCGCATCATCCACCTGCTGATGGACAAGGAGGAGCGCGACCGCGAGATCGCGACGCTGCCCAAGGTCGTCGGCGAGCGCTCGTCGCTGCCCGAGATCGAGCGCGAATACTCCTTCTCCGAGATCGCCGAGCTGACCCGCTCGGGGCCGGCCAAGCTCCTCGGCCTTTCCGATCGCGGGCACCTGCGCGCCGGCGCGCGCGCCGACATCGCGGTCTACCGCGAGGACAGGAACCGCACCGCGATGTTTGCGAGCGCCAAGCTCGTGCTCAAGGACGGCGTGGCGATCGTCGAGGACGGCGAGGTCGTGCACTGGCACGTCGGCCGCTCGCTGTCGCTCACGGTCGAGTCCGACAAGGCGATGGAGCGCCGCACCGACGCCTACCTGCAGGACCGGTTCGGCCAGGGGCTCGACAGCTTCGCCGTGCCGGACGCGGCCTTCCCCGAGGCTGAGGTGTTCGAGGACGTGGCATGCCGGGCATGAGCGAGCGGCTTTGCGCGAGGGACGGGAACCGGAATGTCTGACCTCACCCTCAACGGCATCCGCGTCGAGGACACCTTCGCGGAGGCGTTCGACGTCGCCGGCACCGCGATCGTCGTCACCAACGACACCGCGAAGTGGGCGATGATCGCGGCCACGACCATGACCGGCTTCGCCACCTCGGTGATCGGCTGCGGCGCCGAGGCCGGGATCGACGCCGAGCTGTCGCCCGAGGAGACGCCGGATGGGCGCCCGGGCGTGCGCATCCTGCTGTTCGGCTTCGAGCCGAACGGGCTCAAGGAGCAGCTGCTGAAGCGCGTCGGGCAGTGCATCCTCACCTGCCCCGGGACGGCGTGCTTCGCCGGCGTCGAGGGGCCGACCAAGATCAAGCTCGGCGGCGCGATCCGCTACTTCGGCGATGGTTTCGCCATCGCCAAGCGCCTGCCGGACCACACCGGCAGGATGCGGCGCTACTGGCGCATCCCGGTGATGGACGGCGAGTTCCTGTGCGAGGATTCCGTGCGCGCGGTCGACGGCGCGGTCGGCGGCGGCAACCTGCTGTTCCTCGGCCGCACCCACGCCGAGACGCTGACGGTGGCCGAGGTCGCCGTGGAGGCCGCCAAGGCCATCCCCGGGGCGATCCTGCCCTTCCCCGGCGGCATCGTCCGCTCCGGCTCGAAGGTCGGCGGCCGCACCAAGGGCATGATGGCCTCGACCAACGACGCCTACTGCCCGACGCTGAAAGGCCGGGCCGGCTCGGCGCTGCCGCCCGAATGCGGCGTGGTCCTGGAGATCGTCATCGACGCGCTGACCTCGCAGGGCGTCTCCGATTCGATGCGGGCGGCGCTCCACGCCGCGACCGAGATCGGCGCGCAGCACGGCCTCGTCGCGGTCACCGCCGGCAATTACGGCGGCAACCTCGGGCGGCACCACTACCGCCTGCGCGACTTGCTCGACAAGAATCCCGCCGCGAAGGAGACCGTAGCGTGAGCGTCCTCTCCCTGCGGCAAGCGCCCCCCGAGCGCCTCGACTTCCTCAACATCGCGCCGGCGACCCTGGCCGCGCTCTCGCCGGCCGAGGCCGAGCGCCTGCCGATCGGCACCACCCGGCGCGGCCTGGTGCTCGGCGACTGCTTCCAGGTGTCGCTCGACGGCGGCGACAGCCTCACCATCGAGGGTGGCCACGAGCGGCTCGACCGCGTCGGCGGCGCGCTCGCGGCCGGCACGATCCGCGTCGTCGGCGACGTCGGCCAGCGGCTCGGCGAGGGCATGGCCGGCGGCACGCTGACCGTCACCGGCACGGCCGGCCCGTTCGCCGGCACCGGCGCCACCGGCGGCACCATCACCATCGCGGGCGATGCCGGCGATTACGCCGGCGGCGCGGTCTACGCGGCCAAGGCCGGGCTCGACGGCGCGACGCTGGTCATCAAGGGCACCGCCGGCCGCCATCTCGGCGACCGCATGCGGCGCGGGCTGATCCTGGTCGAGCGCGCGGGCGATTACGCCGGCTCGCGGATGATCGCCGGCACGATCGCCGCCGGGTCCGTCGGCGACGACGCCGGCTACGGCATGCGCCGCGGCACGCTCCTCCTCGGCAGCCACGGGCGCCTGACGCCGACCTTCGTCGAGACCGGCGAGCACGACCTCGTCTTCCTGCGGCTGCTGGCGCGCTCGCTCAAGACCCTGAGCCCGCGCCACGCCGAGATCGCCGCCGGCCCGCTGCGGCGCTATTCCGGCGACCTCGCGACGATCGCCAAGGGCGAGATCTGGGCGGCGGCCTGAGAGCCGCTCCTGCCTCCCCTCGCAGTGGGGGGGGAGGCAGGCTCACGTGCCGTCCTCGCCGCAGCACTTCCCACGGACCTCGGCGTCGTCTTATGATCCTCTCAACCCGGCCGCGGAGCCGGGACCCTGCGAGGACGTCCTGCCGATGCTGATCCTGCTGTCCGCCTGTCTGCTGTCGCAACCGACGCAGTGCCACGACGACCAGATCCCGATGTCCTACGAGGGCAGCAACCCGTTCATCTGCCTGCGCCACGCCCAGAGCGTCCTCGCCGAATGGCAGGCGGCGCACCCCGACCTCCACGTCGCGAAGTGGCGCTGTGCCGTGCGCGGCACGGTGCCGAAGGACCTGTGACCGCCGCGGATCGAAGCTGAACGGATCCCGACGCGTCCGCTCGCGAACGGTTCAGCCTCCCTCGATCATCCTCCGGGCTTCGATGGCCGCCGGCCACGCATTGCGCGAGGACATGTCGTGTCGCTCCACCGTTTCCGTCTTGCCGGGTTCTGCGCGCTCGTCCTCGCGGGCCAAGCCTCCGTCGGCGCCGCACGGGCCGCGGATTTCGACGGGCCCTATCCGCCGCCGCACCCGGAATACGGCGGCTACGCCCACCGGGAGCCGCCCCCGCCCGAGCCGGCCTTCCGCCGCCCGCGCTTCACCGCCGGCCCGGATTTCGAGCCGCCCGAGCGCTGCCGCAGCTTCGTGAAGCGCCGCATCGACGCCTATGGCGAGGAGGTGGTGCGCCGTGTCCGGGTCTGCGACGAGCCGGGCGGATACGATGACGGCCCCCGTCGCCCGGTCGTCTTCGATCACCCGCCGCGGCCGCCGGTCGACATCCCGGATCGCGATTGGGGCGGCCCGCGCTGGTAGCCCGGGGGGCGAGGACGCCCCCGCCTGAGATGAATGAGATCTCCGTGGCGGAAAACGCGACGTCCCGCCGTGTCGACGATCATCCTGCGATCCAGGGATCACGGGATCGACGTCACGCCCGGACCGGCGCCTTCTTGAGGGCGGCGGCGAAGGCCTTCAGCTGGCGGTTCAGGTCCGCCAGCTCGTTCAGCGCGATCGTCTTGTGCCCGTCCTTGACGGCACGCTCGATGTCCTCGACCTGCGAGGCGGCGAGGCGCCGGATTGCGGTGGCGACTTGGTCACGGGTCAACGGCGCCTCTCCCGGCACGACGCATGAGGGATGCTCGGTGATAGGTCGACAGGCTTAACCGTTGGTGTGCGGGCCTCCTCGCGCGCGGGCCCGCATCAGTCGTCCGGCGCGGTCGGCGGGGGCGGCGCCAGCGCGGCCTCGGCCGCCTGCAGGCCGGCCCGCGCCTTCGCCATCGCCGCGGCCTTGGCGCCGGTCTCGGCGTTCAGCGCTTCGAGGAAGGCGGTCCAGTTCCCGCGCAGCGCCGGCGGCATCTCGGCGTCGAGACGGTCGCGCAGCTGCGCCATCCGGGCGACGGGGCTGTCCGCCGGCCCGGCCCCGTCCGAATCGTAGACGCCGACGCCGCACACCTGGTCGCCGGCGCGGGTGTAGTAGGTGGTCTTCTGGAGCGCGACGGTGCTGCCCGGCTTGGGGAACAGGTAGCGGATCTCGGCGACCGTGCCGGCCTTGGCCGTCTCCAACATCTGGCGGATGAAGTAGGTGCCGTTGCTGTCGTGCAGGTCGCGCACGTTCTGGCCCTGCAGGATCGGGTTGGGATGCGCGCTCATCACGCCGTCCGGCCCGACGCAGAAGACGTAGGTGTCGGCGGTGCGGAACCCCGCCTCCCCCTTGGTGAAATGCGTGAGCGCCGCCGGCGCGTCGGCCGCGATCGCCGCGACGACGTGCTTCAGCATCCACTTGGCGGAGGCTTCCGAGCCGGCATCGCCGCAGGAGACCGGCGCCTCCCCGTCGCCGCAGGCGCGCCCTTGCTGGGGCGTCGCCGCCAACCCGATCGCGGCGAGGAGGGACGCAGCGAATACGGAGCGAAGCAATGCCATCGGTCGCGCCTCGACGATCAAGCGAAGGCCCGCGCGCGGCGGCAAGGCGTGCGCACGTCCGTTGCAAATGGATCCGTGGCTCGACAAGTCATGGTCGAAGCAGCCGGGATGGACGGCAGCTTCCATCGATTTCGTCGAATCTTCAAGCGCGAAATCGAGCATTCGAAACGCGCGAAAACAGTAGACCGGCGCGCGTCGGCGCCGGTGCATCTCCTGCGGGCCGAGGGCGCGACCCGTCCGCGGGTCGCGCCCTCGGCGCCGGGCATCGGCGTGGCCGTGGCGCGGCTCAGGTCCGCCAGGGGTGGGCCGGCAGCTCGGTCTTGCCGATCGTGCTGGCGCCGGCCTCGGCCACCACGTGGTCGTTCTCCACGGTCGAGCCGCTGACGCCGATGGCGCCCGACATCTCGCCGTCCGCGTCGACGATCGGGATGCCGCCGGGGAAGGTGATCAGCCCGTCGTTCGAGTGCTCGATGCCGTAGAGCGGGCCGCCCGGCTGCGACAGCGCGCCGATCTGCCCGGTCATCATGCCGAAGAACACCGAGGTCTTGGCCTTCTTCTGGGCGATGTCGATCGAGCCGACCCAGGCGCCGTCCATGCGGTAGAACGCCTTCAGGTTTCCGCCGGAATCGACGACGGCGATGCACATCTGCGTGCCGAGTTCGGCGGCCTTGGCTTTGGCGGCGGCGATCGCGGTCTCCGCCTGCTCGATGGTGACGTGCATGGTGTCATCTCCCTGATGGCGCCGCCGGACCGGGGCGCGTCGTCCCCGCAGCCTCGGCGGGGATACCGATCGACAACGGTCGAGGTTGCGCCCGGTGCCGAGAACAAGGACGGCCGCCCCGGATGTCCCGGGGCGGCCGCGGATCGATCGCGTCGGTCGGCCTGCCTCTGCCGGCCTACTTGGCCGACATCGCGTTGGCCTTCTCGATCAGCGCCTCGGCCATGCGGATCGAGGCGATGTCGATCAGGCGGCCGTCGAGGGAGACGGCGCCGCGGCCGGCCTTGGCGGCTTCTTCCATCGCCACGAGGATGCGGCGCGCCTTGGTGACCTCGGCCTCGGACGGGGTAAACACCTCGTTGGCGAGGTCGATCTGCGAGGGGTGGATCGCCCACTTGCCCTCGTAGCCGGCCGACGCGCAGCGCCGGGCCGCGGAGGTGTAGCCGTCGGGATCGGAGAAGTCGCCGAACGGGCCGTCGATTGGGCGCAGGCCGTAGGCGCGGCAGGCCACCAGCATGCGCTGCTGGGCGAACAGCCACGGATCCTGCCAGTGGGTCTCGCGCTTGCCGCTCTCGTCCTTGTCGGTGAGCACGCTGTAATCGGGGTTCACCCCGCCGATGACCTGGGCGCGGGCGCGGCAGGACGCGGCATAGTCGGCGACGCCGAAGGACATCGCCTCGAGGCGCTTCGAGGAGGTCGCGATCGCCTCGACGTTGGCCATGCCGAGCGCGGTCTCGATCAGCACCTCGAAGCCGAGCTTCTTCTCGCGCTTCTTGGCCTGCTCGATCTGCGTCACCAGCACGTCGATGGCGTAGACGTCGGCCGGCACGCCGACCTTCGGGATCAGGATCATGTCGAGGCGCGGACAGGCTTCGACGATGTCGACCACGTCGCGGTACATGTAGTGGGTGTCGAGACCGTTGATGCGGATCATCATGGTCTTCGAGCCCCAATCGATGTCGTTGAGGGCAGCGATGATGTTGGTGCGGGCCTTCTCCTTGTCATCCGGCGCGACCGCGTCCTCGAGGTCGAGGAAGATCACGTCGGCGTTCGAGGTTGCCGACTTCTCCATGAAGGTCGGGTTCGAGCCCGGCACCGCGAGTTCGGAGCGGTGGAGCCGCGGGGTGGCCTGCTGGACGAGGGTGAAGCTCATGGGGGGTCTCCTGTTTCCCTGGGAAGTCGGGCGGCTTGCGGTGCCGCCGTCAGAGCGCGGGCTCAGCTAGGCCGCCCGAACCGTCGGTTTCAACATGGGCCTGTGCGTTCTCGGCGACAGGCCTAGGCGATACGTTTGCATCAGCCGGTCGCACCGAAGCCGACGGCGATGCAGTTGATCGAGAGCAGGAGCGCGGATTTCACCGCCTCGCGCTTGTCCTCGTCGGTCTCGGCGCGGAACCGGCGCAGCAGCTCGACCTGCTCGCGGCCGACCTGGTTGATCGTCGGCAGGCGGCCGGTGAGACGGTCGCGGAACAGCGGCGCGCGCTCGGCCAGCTCCCGCCCGCCGGTGATCCGCAGCACCATCTCGCGCGTCAGCGCGTACTCGGCCTCGATCATCCCGAAGATGCGGTCGCGGATCTCCGGGTCGGCGACGAGGCCGGCGTAATCCCGGGCGATGCCGAGATCGACCATGAGCAGCGTCTTCTCGACCTCGTCGAGGATCAGGCGGAACAGCCGGCATTCCTGGAACAGGCGCTTGAGCAGCGCTTCGCCCTGGTCGCCGCGCACGTCGAGGAAGCTGCGGATGCCGGAGCCGACGCCGTACCAGCCGGTGACGACGTGCCGGTTCTGCGACCATGCGAACACCCAGGGGATCGCGCGCAGGTCGCTCAACGACTTCGCCCCGAAGCGCCGCGCCGGGCGCGAGCCGATGTTGAGTAGGGCGATCTCGTCGAGCGGGCTCGCGGCCTGGAAGTAGTCCACGAGGCCGTCGGCCTGGAGCAGGTTGACGTAGGCCGCGCGCGAGGCGCCGGACAGCGCCTCCAGCGCATCGTCGAACTCGTGCCGGGGCTGGTTCGCGCGCTGCCGCTCGGATTGCAGCGCGTGTTCGAACACGGAGGCCGCCAGCAGCTCCATCTGGTAGGCGGCGGTGCCGCGGTTGGCGTACTTGAACGAGACCACCTCGCCCTGCTCGGTGGTGCGGAAGCGGCCGTTGATCGAGCCGGGCGGTTGCGCGTCGATCCCGCGCTGGGTCGGCACGCCGCCGCGGCTCACCGAGCCGCCGCGCCCGTGGAAGAACGCGATCGGCACGCCGGCTTCCTTGCCGAGCGCCGTCAGCTTCGCCTGCGCCTTGTACAGCTCCCAGTTCGAGGCGACGAAGCCGCCGTCCTTGTTCGAATCCGAGTAGCCGATCATCACCTCCTGCACGCCGCCCTGCCAGCGGGTGGAGCGGCGGACCACCGGGATGCCGACGAGCTCCTTCATGATCGCCGGCGCGGCGCGCAGGTCCTCGATGGTCTCGAACAGCGGCACGATCGGCAGCGGGCAGATCTCGGTGCCGGCGGCGTCGAGGTAGAGGCCGGCCTCCTTAGCCAGCAGGTAGGCGCCGAGGATGTCGGGCACCGAGCGGGTCATCGACAGGACGAAGGCGCCGAACGCGTCGCGGTCGAGGGTGTCGCGCATCTCGCCGACGAGCGCGAAGGTGGCCAGGGTCTCGCGGGCGTCGTCCGGTAGGCCCTCGAACGAGGTTTCGCCGGTCCGCGGCCGCGCCAGCTCGGCGACGAGCCAGGCCTTCCACTCGGGCGACTCGAGGTCCGGCGGCGCCTTGCCGCCGCTCTGGCGGGCGTAGAGCGCGTGCAGCGTCTTCGTGGTGCGGGTGGTGTTCTCGCGCAGGTCGAGGCGGACGGTGGAGAACCGGAAGATCTCGACCATGCGCCGCACCGGCCGCACGAGGTCGGTGGCGAGCGAGGTGCACTTGGCGTCCGCGAGGCCCTGCTCCAGGGTGCGCAGGTCGTTGATCAGGCCGTCGGCGCTCGGGTAGTCCGGCCCGCTCGTGCGGTCGCCCTCGTTGCGCCGGATCGTCGCCTCGATCTTGCGCAGGATGCAGGACAGGTACTGGCGATAGGCCTCGCCGGGGTTGCGGCCGGCGATCGCCTTGGCGTCGCCGCTCTCGGACAGGGCCCGGGCCAGCTCGGCCCGGAAGGTCTCGGGCACCGGCATCGAGCGCTCGGTGAGCGACAGCACCCGGCCGAGATGAAGCACGCCGTCGCGGTAGCGCCTGAGCGAGGCGAGCGCGTTCCACTTCAGCGTCTCGCGGGTGACGCTGGCGGTGACGTAGGGATTGCCGTCGCGGTCGCCGCCGATCCAGGAGCCGAACTGAAAGAAGGCCGGCACCTCGAACTTCTCGTCCGGGTAGTACTGCGCCAGGGATTCCTCGAGCGAGTAGACCACCTCCGGCAGCATCTCGAACAAGGTCTCGTCGAAGAAGTGCAGGCCCCAGGAGACCTCGCGCTCGACGGTGGCCTTCTCCAGGTGCAGCTCGCCGGTCATCCAGACCAGCTCGATCTGGTCGCGCAGCTCGTTCATCAGGCCGGTGCGCTCGCGCGTGGTCCAGCGCGGCAACTCGAGCTCGCGCAGCACGAGGTAGATGCGCCGGAACTTCTCCAGCACGGTCACGCGCTTGCCCTCGGTCGGGTGGGCGGTGATCGTCGGGCGGATGCGCAGGTCCTTCAGCAGGGCATGGATCTGCGGCGCCGGGATGCCGCCGGCCGAGGCTTCCGCCAGCACCTTGGCGAAGGACCCGCCGAGGGCCGAGCGGCCCTCCGTGCGCTCGACGTGCCGGCGCCGGCGCATGGCGACGTTCTGCTCGGCGATCGACAGCAGCTGGAACCAGATGCCCTGCACCTGGAGCGCGCGGGCCAGCATCTCGGGCGTGAAGGTCGAGATGTCGGCGGTGCCGTGCAGCACGGCCTCCAGCTCCGGCTCGTGCCGCCGCGCCACGTCGAGCAGCGCGTGGAACAGGATGTCGAGGGCTTCCTTCGACGAGGTGCCGGTGATCACCGGCGGGGCGAAGGCGTTCTCGTCGGCATGGCCGAGGGAGGCGTGAAGGGTCTTTGGCATCGGATCAAGCCACCTGGGGCGGATATCGTTTTGGCGGGGGTGGCACCGCGCGGCCCCCTCTCCCGAGCGGGAGAGGGTTGGGGTGAGGGGCTAGGTCATTCCGGAGAGGTCACGCCCCCCACCCTGTCCCCCTCCCGAATGGGAGAGGCGACCCGCGCTTCAGGTTCGCGCTTCGGGCGCTACGCCGCCCGCCGCATCACCTCGGCGACGGTGTCGCCGAACGAGCCGGGATCGGGCGCCACGGTCAGCCCGTAGGACCGCATGATCTCGGCCTTCTCGGCCGCGCTGTCCCCGGTGGCCGAGATGATCGCGCCGGCGTGCCCCATGCGGCGGCCCTTCGGCGCCGTGAGCCCGGCGACGAAGCCGATCACGGGCTTCGAGAAGTTCGCCTTGATCCAGGCCGCGGCCTCGGCCTCCTGCGGGCCGCCGATCTCGCCGATCATCAGCACGGCCGCGGTCTCCGGGTCCTGCTCGAACAGCGCGAGGTGGTCGAGGAAGGACGAGCCGTTGATCGGGTCGCCGCCGATGCCGACCGAGGTCGAGATGCCGATGCCGTGCGCCTTCATCTGCGAGGCGGCCTCGTAGCCGAGCGTCCCCGAGCGCGAGATCACGCCGACGTTGCCCTTCAGGTAGATGTGCGGCGGCATGATGCCGAGCATCGACTTGCCGGGCGAGATGATGCCGGCGCAGTTGGGGCCGACCACCATGGTGCGGCGGTCCTTGGGGTAGCGCATCAGGTAGCGCTTCACCCGCATCATGTCCTGGGCCGGGATGCCGTCGGTGATCGAGCAGACCAGCTTCAGCCCGGCATCGGCCGCCTCCATGATCGCGTCCGCGGCGAAGGGCGGGGCGACGAAGGTGATCGAGGTGGTGGCGCCCGTCGCCTCCACGGCGTCCTTGACGGTGTTGAACACCGGCAGGCCGAGATGGGTCTTGCCGCCCTTGCCGGGGGTGACGCCGCCGACGACGTTGGCGCCGTAATCCTTCATCTCCTTGGCGTGGAAGGTGCCCTTGTCGCCGGTGATGCCCTGGACGATGATCGGGGTGGTTTCGTCGATGAGAATGCTCATGGCGGTATCCTTCGCTTATCTCACGGACGTCAGTGCTTGGTGCCGTTGCAGGCCTCGACGGCCTTGCGCGCGGCCTCCGACAGGGTCTCGGCGGTGATCAGGTCGAGCCCGCTCTCGGCCAGGATGCGCTGCCCGGCCTCGACGTTCGTGCCGGCGAGCCGGACGATCAACGGCACCTCGATCTTCACCTCGCGCGCCGCCTGGACCACGCCCTCCGCGACCCAGTCGCAGCGGTTGATGCCAGCGAAGATGTTGACGAGGATCGCCTTCACGTTTTTGTCCGACAGGACGAGGCGGAAGGCGGTGGCGACGCGCTCGGGGCTCGCGCCGCCGCCGACGTCGAGGAAGTTCGCCGGCTCGCCGCCCGCGTGCTTGATCATGTCCATGGTCGCCATGGCGAGGCCGGCGCCGTTGACGATGCAGCCGATCTCGCCCTCCAGCCCGATGTAGCTGAGGTTGTGCTCGGCGGCCTGGGCCTCGCGCGGGTCGCCCTGCGACGGGTCGTGCATGTCGGCGATGTTGCGGCGGCGGAACATCGCGTTGTCGTCGAACGACATCTTGGCGTCGAGCGCCAGCACGCGGTCGTCCTTGGTGACGACGAGCGGGTTGATCTCCAGCATGGTGCCGTCGCAGTCGCGGAACGCCCGGTAGGCGTTCATGATCGTCTTCACCGCGGCCGAGACCTGCTTGATGTTGAGGCCGAGCTGGAACGCGATCTCGCGGGCCTGGAACTGCTGCAGGCCGACGGCCGGCTCAACCACCACCTGGATCAGCGCCTCGGGCTCGCTAGCCGCGATCTCCTCAATGTCCATGCCGCCGCGCTGGGAGGCGATCACGCGGACGCGCTCCGCCTTCCGGTCGAGGACGTAGCCGAGATACAGCTCGCGCTCGAACGGGTCGGCGGTCTCGACGTAGACCCGCTGCACCGGCTTGCCCTCGGGCCCGGTCTGCAGGGTGACGAGGCGCTTGCCGAGCAGCTCGCGGGCGGCGTCGCGGACCTCGTTGTAGGTCCGGCACAGCTTGATCCCGCCGGCCTTGCCGCGGGCGCCAGCATGGATCTGGGCCTTCACCGCCCAGAACGAGCCGCCGAGCTCGGTCGCGGCGTAGACGGCCTGGTCGGCGCTGAAGGCGACGGCGCCCTTGGGAACCGCGACGCCGAAGCTCGCGAGCAGCTCCTTGGCCTGATACTCGTGCACGTCCATCGGGCGCCTCCTTCGGTACTGTTCTTGGCTGCGTTTCTACGCCCTCATTTTACTTTGGGGGAGAGCAGTGTCGCATTAAATTTTTTTGCATTCTCGTTGAGTTCGCCTTGATCGGCGAAGGAATGCTTGCGGTCTTCTTGTTGCGTCGCACAATCTTCTGGCGACGATCGTTTCCCAACTTCGCAATTCGCCCGTCGGCGGTCCCCGATCGCCGCCGATCGGGGACCGCCGACGGGCTTCGCGTCAGCTCACCTTGGCCTTGACCACGTCGTAGACCTTCTCGTTGAGCGGGCCGGCATCGCCGAGCAGCGCCTCGAGCTCGGTCAGGCGCCCCTGCGCGAAATCGCGGTCGTCGAGGCCCTTGGCATTGACGTAGACGTTCAGCGCCGCGCTGCGCAGGCCGGCATGGGCCGAGAGCACGGCGACGCCGGCATCCGAGATGACGTTGAGGTTGCCCTTGTCGGCGACGACCTCGGCGAGGTCGATCACCGCGCGGCAGGCGCGGCAGCAGGCGAGCGGCACGTCGGTCGCCACCTTCAGCGCCGCCTGGATCCGCTCGGCGCGGACCGCCTTCTCGTCGTCGGTGGCCTTGGGCAGCCCGTAGGCCCCCATCACCGCGTCGAAGGCGGCGACGTCCTCGGCGATCATGCCGGTGAGCTGCGCCCGCAGCGCCTCGGACTGGACGAGCATGTCCTTCAGCTCGGCCTCGACCTCGACGTACTTCTTCTTGCCGATGGTGAGGTTGCACACCATCGAGACCAGGGCCGCGCCCATGGCGCCGGAGATGGCGGCGGCACCGCCGCCGCCGGGGGTCGGGGCGGCGCTGGCCAGCCCGTCGAGGAAGGTCGCGATCGTATCGTGCTCGGCCATGCGCCCCACTCCCCCGTTCAGGCCATCTTCTTGGCGAGCGCGTAGATCTCCTCGGCATCCAGCACCTGCTCGGTGCTGTCGAAGAGCTGGCCGACGCAGGCGCGATGGAGCTTCAGCTTCAGGCCGCCGATGCCCAGTGCGCCGAACGACTTCTTGCCGTGCCGGTCCTTGCCCTTGTCCATGGCGTCGATGCCGCCGAAGCCGAGCGGCGGCTGGGCGTTGTAGTCGGCCACGAACTCGATCGAGGCCTCGTCCTTCCAGGCCGACTCGGGCAGCAGCTCGATGCCGATGGCGCCGGCCGAGAACACCAGGTTCTTGCCCTTGACGATCTCGGCGCGCGAGGCCTCGTCCGGGGTCGCGGCCGCCGTCACGGCGACGCCGAAGCGCTTGTTGACGGCGTCCGCCGCCGCCTGCGCGCGGTCGAGCTGACGGGCGGCGAGGACGACCTCGGCGCCCTCCTGGGCGAGCAGGGCCGCCGAGCGCATGCCGACCGGGCCGGTGCCGGCGAGCACCACGGCCTTCTTGCCCTCGAGCGAGCCGGCGGCCTTCGCGACCAGAGCGACTCCGGCGGCGGCGGTGGTGTTCGAGCCGTTGGAATCGAGCATGGTCGAGACGCGGAACGGGCCGAAGAAGCGCTTCTTCACCGCCTCGAGCACCGCCTCGCCGGCCGCCATGTTGCCGCCGCCGACGAAGATCGCCGTTGACTTCTTCTCCGAGCCGCCGCGGGTGTAGATCGTGCCATCGACGAGCGCGCCGACGTTCTCGGGCGTCACGCCGCCGTAGCCGGTGATGTGGTCGGCGCCGCCGTCGTAGCCGACGACGGTGTCGAACACGGACGGCATCGCATCGGTGTCGAACAGGAACAGAAGCTTCTTCATGGTGCGTCCTCTCGCCCGCGTCTCGGCGCGGATGGCGTTCGTGTTGGAAATCGGGTTCGGGCTCGTCGGTCGCTCAGCCTTCCCTCCCCCTCTGCGGGGGAGGGTGGCCTGCGAAGCGGCTCGGGAGAGGGGCCTCGCGACGTTCGGAAACGTGGCTTTGTTCTCCAGACGGTCGGTGACGCGAGGCCCACCCTCCCCCGCAGCGGCGGGCGGGAGAGTCCGAACTAGACGACGTTCTACGGCTAGCTGGCGACGGATGCTTCCATATTGTGGACGATCTGGTCGGCCGGAAGGCGCATCGCCTCATTTCTGACCCAGTACACG
>NZ_JAKSYQ010000041.1:0-8330 GCF_022829665.1 Methylobacterium sp. E-041
GTCGTACTACGACGAGGTGGCGCTCAAGGGCCTGCAGCTCGCCGCCAACGACTACGCCCGCGGAGTCGTCACCCCGGCCCAGCTAGAGAACATCCGCGCCTCAGCGCGCTCCCTCGTCGAGGACTTCGAGGACCATCCCGATGCCGCGCCGGCGCAGGACGCCAAGGTTGCCAATCCCGGCGAGACACCGACGTTGGCCGAACGGAGCCACCCGAAGAACGAGGCGGTGCCGGGGCAGGCGCCGCCGCGGGACACCCTTCCGGAAGCCTGGCAGGGCGAGGAGCCGGTGCTATGCCTGGCCGGGCGCGGCCCGCTGGACGAGGCCTCGTCCGCCATGCTTGCCCAGTTGCTCAGGAAGCATGGACTTGGCGGTCGCGTGACGCCGTACCAGGCTGCCTCGCGTGAGGGCATCGCTGGCCTGGACCTATCGGGCGTTGCGATGGTGTGCATCTCCTATCTCGACATCACCGGCAACCCGTCGCACCTGCGCTACCTGCTGGAGCGTCTGAGGCGCCGCGCGCCTGGCGTCCCCGTGCTGGTGGGGCTTTGGCCGACCGGCGAGAAGGTGTTGACCGACGCCGCTCTCGGTCGCGAAGTCGGGGCCGATGCCTACGTGTCGTCGCTGCGGGACGCCGTCGAAGCGTGCCTGCAGACGGCCACGGGCGAACGCACCGAGGCAAGACCAGCGGTCTGAACCCGATCAAGTTCTATGCTTGGCGACCTGCGGAACGGCCCATCCAGGGACGGACCGTCTCGCATGACTCTAGGTTGCCTCAGTATACAACTTTGGTGTCAAAAAGCGGATCTTTGGTTCGGCTATCAGCTAGCACTACCTGGGCGCTTTGATGTTAGAGGGCAGCCTGAAGTTCCTTCGGTAGTGCGGACATAGAACGGGCGGGACGAGGCTGGCGAACAGCTGACCGATGATGGCCTGGCGCACGGCGGGCAGGCTAGGTGATGGCGGCGGCCCCGGAAGGCGGGTCGTCATTTTTTCCCCGCCCCGTCCGACGATGTTCGGCGAGGCGAAGGTGCTGCAGGTAGGTGCGGGCGATACACGTCATCAGCGCGTGTCGATGCAGCCCGGTCCAGGACCGTCCCTCGAAATGGTCGAGGCCGAGTTCTGCCTTGAGCTGCTGGTGGGCCTGCTCGCAGACCCAGCGCGTCTTGATCGTGTTTGCCAGGGCACGCCGTGCCGTCTCGGGCGGCAGGTTGGACAGGTCGTATTTCGCTCGCCCGACGAGCGCCACTCGCCCACGAGCCAGACGTTCGCGCCCGGCAGATGCCGGTTGTTGCCCCAGACCGGACCGTCACCGGCCCGCACCCGGATGGCGGCGAACCGGGCCGAGAGCTTGCCCTTGGTACCCTCGCGCCACGACATGTGCCGCCAGGTCAGGTCGGCCAGCACGGCCTCGGCCTCACGCGGCTCCCGGTCCGGCGAGGGCTTGCGGGCGGGCCCCGTCAGCGGCACGAGCCGCACGTCGGCTGTATAGACCTTCTGGTTCTTCACGATGCCCACCGCCCAGCGCAGGCCCCTTGCATCCAGGCCGTGACGGAAGGCGGCGCTGACGCCGTAGCCCGCATCCGCCAGCACCGTGCCGAAGCGTAGACCGGCCGCCTGCAGGCGATCGGGTTCCGACAGCGCGATCTCACCCTTGCTCCTCGGCGCGGTCGTGGCCTCGGGCATGCCGGCCTGCACGCATCGTTGCGGATCGCTCGTCCACGCCTCGGGCAGAGAACAGGCGCAAGCCCACCGGTACGGGCACCTCGCCCTGCGCCAGGGTGAGGGAGACCAGAGACTGGCAGTTGGCCTGCTTGCCCAGCGCACCGCAGTACTGGCGCGCCATCCCGACCGAGCACGTGCCGTTCTTCGGCAGGGCGGTATCGTCGATCACCAGGCAGGCATCGGATCCGCCGACCAGTCGATCCGCCTGACGGGCCAGCTCCGTCCAAAGCGGGCGATCGTCCCAGGCTGGGCTGGCGATGAAGTGCTGCAACTGGTCGTGGCCCGATAGCCCGAGCCGTACCGCCATCGGCTGAAGGCTCTTGCGATCCCCTGGGCCGAGGAGGCTCCGGAGATAGAACGGTGCCCAGGTTCGTCGGGTCTTGAGGCCCATCGCCGCCAGAAACGGCGCGAGCCACGTATCGAGCCCGTCCGTCCCCTCGCGATCCCGATCCATCGCCGCCCCCGAGCCATCCTCGGGCCGACAACGCATCACGACCCTTCAAAGTGTCCAGGTAGTGTCATCGCTTGAACCAATCGAGGGCTGCGGCGAGGCAGAGGGCAAGCGGCACTGCTCGTCAATGGCATGTTCCTACCAGGAACGCTCAAACGAACCACCGAGCGACCGCACGCAGGCCTACTCGTAACGACACCTCCCCTTTTGGGACGGCGATCAATGATCGCGATTCAGCGATTCGAAATATTTTTATAGGCCGGAACGCAAAATTCTCCCTTCGCTTTCCGTTCGAACAAGCCATTGTTGAGGCTGTATTTTTTCAAATCCCGCTCGACGGCTCAAGGTGTCGAAAAAATCTAGGACTCCTCTTGCGTGGCGTACTGCGCCATACTGGGACCATCGGCGAGCTGCAGCCTGACATCACGAACTCGCCAATCATCACTACTGTAAGGAACCGTCCGCGGAGAAAACTGGGTCGTACTCGTATCGCTCCAGTTGCACGAATCGGTGCAACGGCTGCAAGAGCCCGTTACGCGGTCACACTCAGTCTCGAGAAAGTCGCCCACTCGGAAAGTCTCCATCTTGGGTGTCGGCAAATCAGGATCTTCGCCGTGTCGAACAGAATTTCTCCCGACGATCCGTTGAGGCCGACGACAGGCGACCACGCCCGCGGCAATGTGGTGAGACTGCATGGCGGTGCTTCCGCATCGACATCGGCGGAAGTCGATGATGACGAGAGTCGTCACACTCAGGCGACCGGCGCCGTACAACGGGGATGCGCGGCGAGCGAGCTCGCGCCATCGCCTCGCGATCGTGGGTCATCATCGAGAGGGACACGCCCTGCGCGTCATACCTTCGCGACGACGTCCGCGTCACCTTCGAGGTCGGCGGAGGCCGACATGTTTCGAGGGGGCGGAAGCGTCCCCTTGCCATGGTCTTCGGAACCCGATCTCGACCACTCCGAAGTGGTTAGCCAGCGCACGAACGCCGCCGCCAGACCGATTCTGGAAGCCTTCGCTCGCCGCCATGGAATTTTCTCGAAGCAGGTCATCAAGGCAGTCGGAGGTCCGACACCGCTCATACATCCAGTCGTCGCACGTGAACTTGGCGGTGCGCTCCATTCCCAGGCCATGGGGAACGTGATCGCCGCAAACGCCGATCCCGCGTTGGTGCCACTCAAGGTCCGGGCGGGCTTAGCGAAGTTGTCGGCGCAGGATCTCGCGGCACTACCATCGAGCGAGGCAAAAGAAGCCTTCGCGGACTGGGACAAGCCCCTCGTACCAGCAGGGCATCACCATCCGGCCTGGCAGGCCAAGGATGCCGTCGCTTGGCTTAAGAACTTTCCTCCGATTCGACGCCTGCCCAAGCCACTGGACACCTGGGACGATGCCACGGCCGCGCTTTGGCTGAACGATCGTCCGTCGATCACACCAGCTTCGCAGAACGGGGGTTCAGACGACGTCGTGGTGGCCATTGAAGCATCGAACCCTTGGAAGCCGTCCCTCGAGGTGCTGCATACCCTCGGCGACCTCGACCTGGAGGAACTCGCCTATCGCGTGTTCGTCGAGCGGCTGCGTCGGGAGGTGATGCCGTACCACATCAGCGAGCGAAGGCTCCGCGTGCGGGACGCCATCCTGCACGTCACCTTCGGGTACCAAACGCTCGAGGACGCACGTCGCAGTGTACGCGAGCACGATCTGAAGCGGGTCAGGCACTTCGATCGTCTGTTCGGCGTGGACCGCGAGTGGATCTACGACCTCTGCTGTCGGATCATCGATGCCTATGCATGGCCAAGTGGTTTCACCGAGTCGGACCTCTGGTCCGAATTCCCGGACCTAGACGATATCGAGCGATGACACGCCCGCCCGAACCGACCCACGCCTCTACGATAAAATCTGATCACATCATCCCAAGTTAGCGCGTCACCGCCGATGTGAATGCAACTAATACAACTATCCATCAATAAAAACTTCGTATCCATCGAGATTTTCCGATGAATATCATGTACGCGGGCCACCTCGATCGTTCCTTTCTCATGGGAGGACAGCCGGACCGATTTCGGTCGATATCCTCCCGTGGTCATGTGCCACCCTCGGATGCGTTCGGCCCGTATCGGTCCTTCTTTCAACGAGCGGGGATGATGTCCCTGTTGAGTGACGCCCTCCTAAGGCCGTTGGACCGTTCGCCACCCGCGGAAAGAGTCGTTTCCCATCGCGGGCAGGACGGTCGGATGTACGACTCGATCCGTCGAGCCGAACTCGAGGACGACGCGCTGCGTCTCGCCCATCTCGTCGTGCCAGCGAAGGCGTTCTCGGGGGCGACGATCGGGACGATGTGCCTGCGTGCACCGGAGGATCCTCACGAACCCGATCTCGTGCAGCACGTCGAAGGACTCCTCTTCGGCATCCTCCAAGCCCTACAGGCCGGAGCCACCCTCATCCTGGCGGACTGCGACCGGCAAGTGCTCGTCGAGTTGTTAGACTGCGTGGTCGCGAATGGCATCGCCTTACCGTTCTGCATCCCCGACCTCCGGAGGATGAAGACGTTCGACGGCAGGATCTCCGGCCCCGTCGCGAACCTCGAGCCGGGCGATTACAGCGACTTGAGCGCCTTCCGGACGGATCCTGCGATGCAAACCTACCGCCACCGTCTCGGTCGGCTGTCAGAGAGCCGCACAGTCGACGTCGGGACACTGCTGAAGGCCGCCCTGGCAGAAGCACAAAGGTCTAGCCCACGCATCCGTGAAGCACCCACGGACATCATACTCACGTCGACATGGGTGAGGACCATCGACAACGCCGATCTCGACACCGTCCGGGTTGACCCGTTCCAATGGACGGATCGCAAGCCATCCAAGCCGAAGTTGCACGTCGTGGTGCTGTCCGGCTGACATGACTCGGCTGAGAGTTGGAAAAATGCGATCGGAGCGACGCCGTCGCGCAATGGGCGGCACTTGCGGACTTATGGACCCAGATCTTCGCAAGTTTCATTTCATACTCGCCTAGTTGATCCGCAGTTCACACAAAAAGTCTTCTGCGGAAGTATGTCGGCATATCTTGTCTGTTATAACACGAACCGATATTGATGCCCAACGTAGAGCAGTAGGCGAATTTTGATTAGTAGTCAAACCCCAAAGAGGATGTTAGAACATGAGCGATGCCAGAGACGATCACGATACCCATGAGGAAGCCTGGCCGTTCGAGGAGGTCTTGAAGGCAGGCCGCGAGGGCGCCCGCGAACAGCTGCGTCGGTTCCTAGACTATGTCGCCGAGAACGATCCCGCACTGGCGGCGACGATTGCGGCGGAAACGGCGCGATTCGATACCGTATCGCATACGGTCATCGAGCCGACGATGCGCGAGGTCGCTAATGAGGTAAGGCAGCGCGGCTGGCACGTCTCCGTAGTCCGAGACGATGATCTGGACCGAATGGCGGTGTTTGCTACGCCTGGCATACGATTCTACTGCAGCGGCACGTCGTCCCGCACTGGAACCGGCGCCCCGGTCTGGCCGTCCTGCTTCGTCGGCTTCTATGGGAGCGTTCGGAACTCGGCTGTGGGAACCCTCGTGGAATTGCCCCAGGTCGCCGAAGGCGCTGTCCCTTCCTCCGAGCCGTTACTCCAATACCCGGAGGTCACGAGCGAGACGGTCCGCACAGTGCTCATTGCCTTCCTCGAAGATTTGGGGCGCGAACTCTCAGTGATCGAACGCGCTTGACCGGGCTGCCGGAGCTATGGCCCACATCGTTTGCACGCTACGTTCAGGGCGGACGGACACTGGGACAATCGAGCACGGCGCGATCATCGAATTCAACCGAGACACTCACGACATTGGCGTTCGCGACATTGGTCAGCCCCCATTGAGATGGTCCGCCCTTTGGTATGGCTTTTGAGCCTGGGGGACGGACAAGATGGCAAAGCACCCGAAGCCCGAGGAGATCGTCGCGAAGCTACGTCAGGCAGACGTGCTGATCTTACAGGGCCAGAGCGTGGCCGATGCAATCCGCGCGCTCGGTGTGAGTTCGGTGACATACTACCGGTGGCGACGTGAGTTTGGCGGCCTGAAGTCGGATCAAGTTCGACGGATGAAGGTCTTGAGACCGAGGATGCTCGGCTTCGAAAGGCCATCGCCGATTTGACGCTGGACAAGCTGATCCTGCAGGAGGCGTCCCGGGGAAGACGTCTCGAGCCCGGCGCGCCGACGCGCCTGTGTCTAGTGGTACGAGTCTAACACTTGGTGCCCGCGCTTTGCGGCCTGGATGATGCGATCCGGGTCGGCGGTCCAGACGAAGGGCTTCGGATTGCCGTTGCTCTCGGCGATGAAGCGTTTGATGGCGGCCTGTACCTCGATCAGCGATCCGAACACGCCGCGTCGGAGCCGGCGTTTTGCGAGCTTGGCGAAGAAGCCCTCGACGGCATTGAGCCACGAGGCTGAGGTCGGGGTGAAGTGGAAGGTCCAGCGCGGGTGGCGGTCGAGCCAGGCACGGACCTTCGGGTGCTTGTGGCCGGCATAGTTGTCCAGGATCGCGTGGACGATCTTGCCCACCGGAACCGCCGCCTCGACCGCATTGAGGAAGCGGATGAACTCCTGATGCCGGTGGCGCTGCATGCAGCGGCCGATCACCTTGCCCTCCAGCACGTCCAGGGCGGCAAACAGGGTCGTCGTGCCGCGGCGCTTGTAATCGTGGGTGCGCGTCGTCGGTTGGCCCGGCTTCATCGGCAACGGCTCCTGCGTGCGGGCGAGCGCCTGGATCTGGCTCTTCTCGTCGACCGAGAGCACGACGGCGTGGGCCGGCGGGTCGACGTAGAGCCCGACGACGAGGGCACCCATCGAACAAGTTCGATGGGAACCCGTCGCGCAGTTTGGCGGCGAAGGCCGGGTCGGTGGAGAGCTTGAACTGCCGGACTCGATGCGGCTGTAGGCCGTGCCCCCACCAGATCCGCTGCACCGACGAGACACTGATGGCCGCGGCCTTGCTCATGGCGGCGGCCGTCCAATGCGTGGTCTCGCCGGGTGGTTCTCCTTGCGTCAGAGCCACCACGCGCGCCGCCACCTCCGGCCCCAGCGGCGGGATGCGCGCCGGTCGCGTTTTGTCCCGAAGGAGCCCATCGGCGCCCTCCTGCGCGAAGCGGTCCTGCCAGCGCCAGACCACCGTCTTGGACACGCCCGCCTCACGCATGATCGCATGCGTCCCCAGCCCATCGGCGCTCAGCAGTACGATACGGGCGCGCCAGACGTGCTTCTGCGACGTGTTTCGATCCGCGACGAGTGCTTCGAGCCGAAGGCGATCCGAGGTGGAGAGCGTGAAAGAGATGCCACTGCGCATCCCGCCAGACTCGCAGGATGGGGCGCAAACCGAAACCCCACACGGACTCAACCGTCAGGGCTCAACCACTAGCACATCATGCGGACGATGACCGTCTCCGAGCGCCGTGCCTGCAGGGCGCTTGGACAGCATCGCCCGACACAGCGCAAGGTACCGCGGGGCCGCGACGATGAAGAGGCGCTGACGGCCGATCTCGCGGCGTTGGCTGAGAAGTACGGACGCTATGGCTACCGCAAGATCAGCGCGCTGCTGAAGGCGGCCGGATGGTTCGTGAACGACAAGCGCGTCGAGTGCATTTGGCGTCGTAAGGGTCTGAAGGTCCCAGCCAGACAGCCCAAGCGGGGGCGGATCTGGGACAACGACGGCTCCTGCGTCCGTCTTCGCCCGGAACACCGAAATCACGTGTGGTCGTACGACTTCGTCGAGGCGCGCACGCATGATGGACGCAAGATCCGGATGCTCACCGTGGTCGGCGAACCGAAGGACCGCGCAGCGAGTTCACGCACGAATGCTTGGCGATCCGAGTCGCCCGCAAGCTGAAGGCAACCGACGTCATCGACGTGCTCTCAGATCTGTTCATCCTGCGTGGCGTACCGAGCTATATCCGTTCGGATAACGGCCCGGAGTTCGTTGCGAAGATCGTACGAGCTTGGATCACCGGCGTCTGAGCAAAGACGGCCTACATCACGCCAGGATCCCCGTGGGAGATGGCGTAATCGGTCCTGAGTCGCGCATGCTTGCAGGACCGATCCACTGATCCGGAAGGGCTGCTGCCATGCTCCACTATGTTGGCCTCGATGTGTCTCTCGACCAAACCAGCCTCTGCAT
>NZ_JAKSYQ010000044.1:0-9130 GCF_022829665.1 Methylobacterium sp. E-041
CCGCGGCGGCCGAGGAGCTTGGCTCATCGGTTCAGGAGATCGGACGCCAGGTCGATGGCTCTGCCGCCCTCGCACAGCAAGCTGTCGCCGAGGCCGATCAAACCGGCGCTTTGGTGCAGGAGTTGAGCACGGCGGTCTCGCGCATCGGCGACGTGGTCGGCATGATCTCCACCATCGCCGGACAGACCAACCTTCTGGCGCTGAATGCTACCATCGAGGCGGCGCGCGCCGGTGAAGCGGGACGCGGCTTCGCGGTGGTCGCTGCCGAGGTCAAGGAGCTTGCCTCACAAACGGCACGGGCGACCGACGAGATCTCAGGGCAGATCGCACGCATCCAGGCGTCCACGGGTCAAGCTGTCACGGCGATCGGCGGCATTACCGCCCGGATCCAGGAGATCAGCGGGGTAACAACGTCCATTGCGGCCGCCGTTGAGCAGCAGGGCGCGGCGACACAGGAGATCGTGCGTAACGTCAGCCAGGCGGCGATGGGTACGGGCGAGGTCACGAGCAACATCGCCGGCGTGGCGGGCGCGGCCGAGGAGACGGGGGCTGCGGCAAGCCAGGTGCTGGGCGCGGCCTCCGAGCTGTCGCGCCAGGCCGAGACCCTGACGGCCGAGGTGGGACGCTTCCTCGCCACCGTACGGGCCGCGTGAGGCTGCGATGGCCGAGATCCTATCGTTCACCGGGCGGCTGAACCCCGAGGGTGCAGCTCGTCTCAGCGCCGCCCTGACGCAAGCCTTCGCGGACGGTGCCGACCTCGGCCGGCGCGAGCCGCAGATCCGCGCTCTGGGGCTATCGCTCGGTTCCCTCGTCGACACCCTACGGTTCGAACTCGATCGGCTCGACGTATGCCTGGCGGACAGTCAGCTCCCATCATCCGGGCATCCCGAGTGCCGAGCCCTACTCGCCGAGTTCGAGCGTTTCGGCGAACTCGCTCGCGCCTACCGTGCCGCCGACGCGTCTGACGCGGTCGACTGTCCGGGCCTGTGACCTCGATCCCGGAGCATGACGGTGTCCGATTTCTCCGCCTCACCCGACGAGGAAGCCCGCCTGCGGGCGCTCGCCGCGCACGATTGGCTCGATGCCCCCCCCGATCCCGCACTCGCCCACATTGCCGAACTTGCCGCGCGGCTCTTCGGTACGCCTGCCGCCTTCGTTTCGCTCGTTGATCGCAACCGGCAGGTGTTTCACGCCAAGGTCGGCATCGATTTGTGCGAGACTGCCCGGGACATCGCCTTCTGTGACCGGACCATCGCGCAGGACGATCTGCTTGTAGTGCTGGACGCTGCGCACGATCCACGCTTCCACGACAATCCGCTCGTCACCGGCGAGCCCTTCATCCGCTTCTATGCGGGAGCACCTCTGCGAACCGCTGACGGCCATGCCATCGGCACGCTCTGCCTCGCCGGCCCCGAGCCACGCACCGTCTTCACCGAGGCCGACCGGCGCACCCTCTCCGATCTCGCCCGTCTTGCGCTCGATCGGCTGGAGCTGCGCCGCGTGGAGGTCGCTCGGCGTACCCTGCAGGCTCGGTTCGAGCACGTGGCAGCGACCTCGCCCGATGCGATCATCTGTGCGGATAGCTGCGGTCAGATCACCGTCTGGAGCGCGGCGGCCGAGCGCCTGTTTGGACATACGGTACCTGAGGCGCTGGGCCGGCCCGTCGCCCTGATCATACCCAAGCGGATGCGCGGAGGTAATGAGGGCGACCTGCGTCGGATCGCGAGCGCCGCCGCTGGTGGTCTGATCGGTCGAACGGTCGAACTGATCGCCTGCCACCGGAACGGGGATGAGTTCCCGATCGAGTTGTCGCTGTCGAGCTGGCGCGAGGAGGGACACGCCGCCTTCGGTGCCATCGTCCGCGACGTGCGTCAGCGCCGTGCCGTCGAGGACCGCCTGTTCCGCCTCGCGCACCTGGACCCCCTAACCGAGCTACCCAACCGCGCAGTCCTCCGCGGACGGATCGAGGCGGCAATCTCGGGTGGGCGATCGGCGGCTGTTCTGATGATCGACCTCGATGGGTTCAAAGAGGTCAACGACGCACACGGCCATGGCGTCGGGGATTCCGTGCTGCAGACCGCCGCCCGGCGTCTGCGCGCCAGCGTCGGCCCCGACGGTGTCACAGCCCGGTTCGGTGGAGACGAATTCGCTGTCGTGCTGCCGGGCGTGGGCGATCCGTTTGTAGCCGTCAGCACCGCAGAGGCGGCGATCGCGGCGCTCTCGCAGCCATACCACGTCGAGGGCTCGATCTTGCGCCTCGGCGCCAGCGCAGGCGTCGTCCTGAGCCCGGCGCATGGTGCGCTTGAGGAAGATCTGTTGATCTGCGCCGACGCCGCCCTGTACCGCGCCAAGGCTGACGGGCGCGGGCGCTGTCGCCTGTTCACGCCTGAAATGCGAGAGGCCGCGCAACGCCATCGGGCCTGCCGAGAAGGATTGCACCGGGCGGTCGAGCGCGGTGAGTTCGTGCTGCACTACCAGCCGCAGGTACGCCTGTCCGACGGCGCCCTTACGGGGGCCGAAGCCCTGATCCGTTGGCAGCACCCCGAGCTGGGCTTGCTCGCGCCGGCCGCGTTCCTGGCTGTGCTCGACGAAGGGCCGGACGCGGCTCGGGTCGGCGACTGGGTGCTGCGCACCGCTTGCGCTCAGGCGCGGGCGTGGCGTGACGGCGGCCTGCCGTCGTTCCAGATCGGGGTTAACCTCTGCGCGGCGCAGTTCCGCCGCGGAGATCTTGTCGAGCGCGTCGGCTCGGTGCTCGCGGAAACCGGGTTGGCGGCAGGCGCCTTGGAGTTGGAGATCACCGAGACGATCATCCTGCGACACGATCCCGGTGTGGTCGCGGCGCTGCTGGCCCTGCGCGCAATGGGCGTCGGGATCGCCTTCGATGATTACGGCACCGGTTACGCCTCGCTCAGCCTGCTCAAGCGGTTTCCTCTGTCACGCCTCAAGATCGATCGCAGCTTCGTCAGCGGGCTGTGCGAGGACCAGCAAGATGCAGCGGTCGTACGGGCGGTGATCGAGTTGAGCCGCAGTTTCGGTCTGGAGGTGATCGCCGAAGGGATTGAGACTGATGAGCAGCGCCGTCGCTTGCTGGCTAAGGGATGCCAGGAGGCGCAAGGCTATCTATTTGGAAGACCGATGGCAGCGGACGCGTTCGCGGTACGCTATGGCCTAGACGACCAAGGCGTAGACGTCACACAGACTGGGGACTATCCAAGTCACACTAGCGTAAATGCTGCCTGATATCAAAAAATAGTGAACAGTCTTCTGCGTAGGAAACATTCAATTTAATTTTATGGTGGATTATCCTCTTTCTGAGTGCATATTGCGGCGTATATCACAGTATTATAATTTGTTTTATTATTATAGATATCACATTTTTAAACATATTTGCGGTATGATAGCCTATGGAATGGATACGGGCCTGAAAATTCGTGTTGGCTCATGGCAATTTATTTTGAGCTGCGCATCTGGCTCTAAAAAATCATATTTTAAGAAATACAAGACTATCAGTCTTAGCTTCTTTTGTAATTCGAACCTACGGAAAGGACAATGAACTGACGTCGGATTTGCTTCACGTGTTACGCGTAATGACGGCCAGAATGACTGACCATGGTCTGAACTTTTGCTGCGAGCGCGTCGAGGGCGAACGGTTTGCTCATGATCTCCATGCCCGACGTCATGCTGCCGTTCCTGACGGCTGCGCTCGCTGCATAGCCCGTCAGGAACAGGACCCTCAGCATGGGGCTGTGTACGCGCGCCGCGTCGGCGAGCTGGCGTCCGTTCATGCCGCCGGGCAATCCGACATCGGTGAGGAGGAGATCGATGCAGGCGCGGGATTCGATGATCCGCAAGCCAGCCTTCCCATCCTCGGCTTCCAACACGCTGTAGCCGAGTTCGGATAGCGCCTCGACGATCAGCATCCTCAGCGCGATCTCGTCCTCGACCACAAGAACGACGGTGCCAGCCTCAGCGAGCGGTAGGCTGGATGCTGCGCTTGCCATCGCGACGCCGTCCGCCGCCCCGTGATGCCGCGGCAGGTAGATCGACACCACGGTTCCTTCGCCGGACTCGCTTCCCAACAGGACGTGGCCGCCGGATTGTTGGACGAAGCCGTAGATCATCGACAAGCCGAGGCCTGTGCCTTCGCCCAGGGGCTTGGTCGTGAAGAACGGCTCGAACACCCGCGCGATCACCTCGGGCGGCATGCCGGTGCCTCCATCCGTCACGAAGAGGCCCATGTACTCGCCCGGCGGCACGCTCCCCGGTGCATTGTCGGCACCGTCGTGCGAATGCGGGACGATACTGTTCCGGCTCTCGATCGTGAGGAAACCGCCGTCGGGCATGGCGTCGCGTGCGTTGATCACGAGGTTGAGCATCGCGTTCTCAAGCTGGTTCGGGTCGCACAGCGCCGGCCAGAGATCCGCCGCGAGCCTGGTCTCGACCGCGATCCCGGGCCCAACGGTCCGCCGGAACAGATCCTCCATGCCGGCGACCAGCCTGTTCACATCGGTTGCTTTGGGGTCGAGCGTCTGACGTCGCGAGAAGGCGAGGAGCCGATGGGTCAGCGCGGCGGCCCGGTCGACCGAGGTCATCGCCATGTCGATGTAGCGCGCCGCCTCCGACGCGCGGTCCTGGGCGATGCGTGTCCGGATGAATTCGAGGCTGCCGGAGATGCCCGCGAGGAGATTGTTGAAATCGTGCGCGAGCCCCCCGGTCAGCTGACCAACTGCTTCCATCTTGAGGGATTGACGCAGCGCCTCCTCGATCCGTCCGCGCTCCTCGGCCTCGGCGTGAAGTCTGGCGTTGGCATCGGTCAGTTCGCGGGTGCGTTCGGCGACGCGATCTTCGAGAACGGTCCGTAAGCCCGCCTCCCGGTCCCGCACCTCGCCGACGACGCGGATGCGGTCCACGGCACCTGCGATCAAGTTGGCATAGCTGCGCAGGAAGAACGTATCGCTTTCGGTGAACTGGCGCGGAACGTGACTGTCGATCTGGAGAATGCCGAACGGCGGTCTCCCATGACCGCCGATGATGAGGACGTTGGCCACCGCCCTGACGCCGTTATCGATCAGGAACTGCGAGTAGCGAAAACGCGTCTCCGTCGCGATGTCGGGGGAGATCATGGGCTCACCCGTCCGCAGCGCATGCCCTTCCGACGTGTCATGCTCGGCGGTGATCGTCGCTTTTCCGATGACGCCCGGCTTCCACCCGACCCCCGCGCGCACGCGAAGGGTCTTTCCGTCCTCCTGCAACTCGACGACCTTGGCGAGATCGGTCCCGAGAGCCTCCCCCGCCAAGCGGCAGGCCTCCGTCAAAATCTCATCGAGGTCATCAGATCGGAGAGCGAGTTCCCCAAATCGGGCAAGCGTTGTTTGTTGGCGAAGGAGCTCCTGCAAGCCCTTCGCTCTGATCCTAGTCAAAATTCATGTCCTCGGAACTTGCTCCCGGATACAACGCACACGAAGACCATTCGTGTCACTAGAGCGTGCATACGGCGTGTAACCTAAAATAATATCGTATCTTTCCAATCCCGAACCCATCATTCGATGACTTTGATACGCTTTTAAATTTGCACCGCTGAGCGAAGCCGACGTCCCCTCAAGCGATACGTCCGGGCCCAGCAGAGGTCGATGGTGAAGCGTAGAACCATAGTCGTTTCCGACGCACCACCGACTTACGAGGCCGTTGGTGTCCATGATGGTATCAAAACCCTCCGAAACGTCTGTCGACAGTGTCCGATCTACAGACGGCCTGATCGGTAGCGGCGCGGCGGAAATTACCTATTCCAGTCATAGGCCTTTGCCTTGTCGACCGACACATAAGCGGACATTCCGAGCATCAAAAATGGATCGAAAACAATCCAGATAGCATTTCATAAGTCCGGAAGTTCGTCTGACGTTTCAGGAGAGATGGGTGTAAATTCTTGTCTACTCTGGTAGGAAGTTTAGGTCGAGTTTGAAAGCGTGTGTCGGTCACCTTACGTTCCAGCTGCAGTTCGCCCTTTGGCGGCCTTCAATCGACATGCCGGTTGTCGTTGAGATCGAACATGCTGCTTCCGCACTGTGAGCCGGGCTCGCTCCAATAGGCCTTGTAGGAGAATGGTAACAATTATCATTTGATAATTGCGCGTAAGGGCTTGAGCGGCGTCGGAAAAGCAGCTGGTCCGCTGTTTGTTCGCTCGGCTTCTGCTTGCTGGCGAGGCACTTCGATCGAAGTCTGGCGGATCATTCCGATGCCCACAACACGAGCAAACCCGCTGCTTAACACCGAGAGCGGACGTCTAGCTGCTCTTGATGGGTATGCCATCCTCGATACGGCGCCGGAGCGGGAATTCGATGATATTGTCCAAATGGCCAAGCGTATATTCGCGATCCCAATTGCGCTTGTCTCGTTTGTTGCCGCAAATCGCCAGTTCTTCAAAGCTCGGATCGGTATGGATGTATGCCAAACGGATCGCGAGGGTTCATTCTGCACACACGCCATTCGCGGATACGAGGTTATGGTCGTACCCGATGCGACCCTAGACGAGCGCTTTTCATCCTCGCCACTCGTCACGAGCGGTCCACATATTCGCTTCTATGCCGGTGCACCACTCATCACGCCTGACGGCTTCGTAGTCGGCAGCTTCTGCATCCTGGATAGTGCGCCGCGCATCGACTTTTCCAACGAGCATCGTGAAACACTTGAAGATCTTGCCCGTCTTGTAATGGAGCGGTTGGAAGCGCGCAAGCTAAAGCTAGCGCAGCTCGACAGTCGCAAACAGTTCGAGTCAATTGCCGCCGTATCGCCTGACGCTATCATCTGCGCCAATGGATCGAACAGTATCTTATTCTGGAACAAGGCGGCGGAAGTAATCTTCGGCTACACCGCCGCGGAGGCGATGGGCCAGCCTCTTACCATCATTGTGCCGCCCCCTCTCCGGGCGCTGCACGAAGCTGGGTTAGCACGTGCCGTCGCTGGTCAACCAACCAAACTCGTGGGGGCAGTCGTGAGCGTTCCGGCGTGTCGTCGAGATGGCACCGAGTTTTCGATTGAGCTGTCTTTATCGCACTGGATCGAAGGAGGTGAACACCGTTTCGGGGCGATTGCTCGCGACATCACCGATCGGCGACGAGCCGAGGAACGTCTCAAGCATGAGGCGGAGTTCGACCATCTGACCGACATCGCAAATCGTAAGGTGCTTTCCGAGAGGATGGCGGAAGCGGGATGCACCGGCTCGGCTGCAACGCTACTCCTGCTCGATCTCGACGGGTTCAAGGATGTCAATGATAGTCTCGGTCACGCCGCAGGCGATGAGGTCCTTAAAACCGTGGCCAAACGCCTTGTCAGCGAGGTCGGTCATGCCGGTCTTGTATCCCGCCTCGGAGGAGACGAGTTCGCTGTTTTCCTGACCGAGATCGCGGATCCGGTGGCTGCCACTTCCCTATGCCAACGCCTGATCGCCATCATCGAAGAACCCATCGAGGTCGACGAGCGATCCGTTTATGTCGGCGCTAGCGGCGGGATCGCAGTGACCCATGGCGTAGCGTGGGAGCCTAATGAACTCCTCGGCGACACCGATCTCGCCCTGTACCGCGCCAAGGCAGAAGGCAAGAGCCGGGTGAGCCTCTTTACACCGGATCTCCGTTCGGTCGCTCGGACACGCACGTCCGTAAGTTCTGGTATGCGAGAAGCGTGGGAACGACGTGAATTTGAGATGTACTATCAGCCCCAGGTTCGCCTCGACACCAGCGTTGTCACCGGGGCAGAAGCCCTGATCCGCTGGAACCATCCCGAGCGTGGTCTTGTCAGCCCAGCCGCATTTCTTACTGTTCTTGAGTCGAGCCTACTTGCCGTTCCCGTCTCCGAGTGGATCCTACGCACCGCGTGCGAGCAAGCAGCCAACTGGCGCAAAATTGGGTTGAGCCATTTCCGCATTGGCGTGAACCTGTTTGCAGCCCAGTTTAGGTCCGGGGACTTGCCACAAGTGGTCGAGCAGGTCCTCGGCGACTACGACCTACCCGCGGAAGCGCTCGAACTTGAGATCACCGAGAACATAATTCTTCAGAGTGACGGTCGCATCAAAGCGGACTTGGCACAGCTACGAGATCTCGGCGTCGGTATCGCGTTCGACGATTACGGCACCGGCTACGCCTCACTGACGATGCTGAAGGACTACCCAGTCACACGATTGAAGATCGACCGCTCCTTCGTCAGCGGCGTCGAGCGTAGCCGAAAGGACCAGACGATCGTCGAGGCGATCTCTAACCTAGCGCGCGGATTCAACCTTGATGTCATTGCAGAGGGAATTGAGACGCGTGAGCAGGCCGAACTCATGCGTCAGCACTGCTCAGAAGGACAGGGCTATCTCTTTGGTCGGCCGATGGCAGCCAAGCACTTCGGAGAAACGTGTCTTCACCACAATAATTGGAGGGTGGGTTCGGGTACTAGCGGCTCGTCATCCTAGAAATTATCTTATTATCTACTGTATTGTTGTTTTGTCTTATTAACCAATATATGTGTGTAGGCTGTATCCTGTCCAATGTAAGTGTACGCGTATGATAATTACGAGACCGCATCACGGCTTTTTACGAATTCACGATATTAATCCAATCCTCTAATATGTCGGATATCCGACCGTTTTACTGACGCATATGGCTGTATGCAGCAACGTGTGAGAAGGGTGAGAAACAGTGCTCGCTGGCGCGGCCGAAAGAAGACCTCGCTTCGCCGGGCCAAACGGTGGAGCATAGATCGTCGACCGCGCCCTTCGTTCTTACTGCTGCGCCTCCCGGGCCTTGCGAGCCATCTCGTTGAGGGTCGTCACCGCTTCCTCGAAGCGGTGTTCCGCCTCGGCGTTGCGTAGGAAGCCGACCCGCTGCACCAGGATCTCACGCGGGGTGGGCCGCTCTCGGAAGAGCGACATGACCTCGTCGATGAAGTCGGCCAGTGGCAGGTATTCCTGGCGTGTCGCCTGTCCCGGGGTGAGGTCGGTCTGCACTGCCGGCGGCACTAGGTCGCGGACTCATAAAGTTCGCAGCCAGACCCGGACGGCAGCGAGTTTGACGCTGGCGAGGAAGTTGTCGGGATCCTTGTCGTAGCGGGTGGCGACGGCGCGGAAGTGCTTGATCTTGCTGAAGAAGCGCTCGAC